>JBIKUA010000139.1:0-2791 GCA_044347825.1 Candidatus Deianiraeaceae bacterium
AATCCGGGTGAAAGAAGCATTCCCTTGCAGTCAATTACTTGATTAAATTCCGCTTCCTTGAAGCCATCTTTAGGCATTTCTCCAAAATCTGCAATAACATCACAGGAAGTTATAACAAAAGCGTTTTTAATTTCAAGCCCATTAGCAGGGTTAATTAAATGAGCATTTTTAAATAGAGTTTTTTCGTGGTTATGAACCTCCATTTTAAACTTATTACTAGGCTTGAAAAACATAAATAAAGTAGATCCGTTAGTAATTATTATATAGAATGATATTAAATAAAAATCAATGAAAATGTTAATATTTACTCTTAGATTATTTTTACCAAATTTAACGAATGATAATTTTATCTTGCATTTAAAACAAAAAGAGTTTATATGGAGTTATCATTTTAAGAATTTGAAATATTTTTAAGAGATAGTAGTAAAGATAATTTTTTACTATAATGCTTATTTACACTTATGAGACTAGATACAAAAATAGCAAACGACTTTGAAATAGCAAGAGAAAAGGCTAAAGAGATAATTGAGGCAGGTGAAGTTTTGTTAAATGGCAAGCCGATTTTAAAACCAAGCTACAAAGTAAATGATGAAGTAATAGAAGTTAATCAAGGAGCGTTAGAACAATTAAAAACAAAGCTTTCAAGCCTTAAACCAAGCGATATACCTCTTGAAATTATTTTTGAAGACGATTTTCTTTTGGTAATTAACAAGCAGGCGGGTGTATCAACTCATCCTGCTTCATCCGAGGGAGAGGACACAATTGCAAATGCAATTGCAAAATTTGTTTTAGATTTTAAAGGCATTCGCCCTGGAATAGTTCATAGATTAGATAAAGACACCACAGGTTTAATGATTATTGCAAAAACCGAGGAAGCAAAAACCAAATTAAGCGATATGATGGCAAAAAGAGAGGTGGAAAGGAGATATGTTGCCCTTTGCTACGGCTCTTTTAAACTACCTAATTTTCAAATAAAAACAAATATAATAAGAGATTTACACAATAGGCAAAAAATGCGTATTTGTAAAAATGGCGGTAAAGAAGCAATAACAAATGTTTTTGTGAAGGAAAGCTTTTTTAGCAATAATTTTAGCCTTATTGAATTAAAGCTTGAAACAGGCAGAACTCATCAAATTCGCCTTCATTTATCTCACAATGAAAATCCTATAATAGGAGATGGAATGTATGGCTTTAAACCTCCATCTTTTTTTGAAAAGTTTGCTCCAAACGAAGAGCTTTATCAAAAATTAACACAAACAAAAAGGCAAATGTTGCACGCTTTTAGCCTTAAATTTCAACATCCATTTACTGGTGAAGAAATTGCCTTAGAAGTGAACCCCCCAGAAGATTTTCAATCACTTCTTTCCATATTAAAAACAGGTGCTAGCAAATAAAAAATAAATCAAGAGAAATTTGTTTGATTACTCTTCATCATTTCTTATCACATATCCTCCACGACTATCTACACCTGAGTATTTTAATTTGCGTTTTACTAAATTCTCTTCTTGAAATAATGTATAAAATTTTTTTAGCACTTCTTCGTCAAGCGTGAGGTTGCTTTTCTTTGCAATTTCTCTTTTTATTTTTTCATCTTCTTCTTTTGTTTTGCTAAAAATGATATATTCAACACCTTTGGCTTCTATAAAATTTTCATAATTGATATTTTTTGCATCTATAAAATTTGCCCTCGCTAAATATATTATTGCATTTGTTGGAGATGGATACATAAAAATGGCTTTTTTAAAGTTTGCATTTTTAAGGTTAGCTTCTCGCAAGTCTGCATTCAAAATCGTATGTTCTTGAAAGTCTACATTTTCAAGATTAGCTTTTTTAAAATTACCTGAAATCCCATTTTTTGGCCATTTAACATCTCTAAGATCAGCTCCTTGAAAGTAGTTTCCAGAAAACGCCAATACCTCAGAAAAAATTGTTTCCACGGAATATAAGAAATTTGATGACAAAAGAAGGGAGATTGATATGAAGAATGCAGAAAAAGAAGCACTTGAAGATTTAAAAGAAATTGAAAAAGAAGTAAAAGAAAAAATGCAAGGTGCAAAATTTACAGACAAAACAAAGGAAAGAGCGAAAATTAAAAAACCTTCATAATTCGTGGCATCATTTTTTTGAGGTGCCTTAAAAATTTTTGGCAAATTTTCTTATTACAACATAAAAATTCTCCGCCTGTAAGCAAAAAGTGAAAAAATTTAAATATGTAAAAAAATATCAGATGAATTGTTAAAAAGCAATCGCTTACTTTCGTTAGTTTTTTTTAGACCTAAAACCTTCTTTTTCCCCTCTAAATCATTTAAAACACTTGATGTGATTGTAAAATCTTCAAACTTGTCAAAAAGCAAATTTTTAGAAACAATTTCCTCCGTTATTATATCTTGCATTTTTTCTGCCACTTTTATCATATGACTAGAGCCTGTTTTTGTTTCAATATCAAAGATATTTGGTATTTTGCCTTCCATATTTGGAAATACCTCTAAGTCGCTTACTCCAAACCCATTTTTTTCCATAATTCTTTTAGCTACTTTGTAACAGAAAACTCCAAGGGCAATAGTCGTTAACCCAATTGCTATGTAAGGTGCGAAGGTTGCTCCAAGTGCAGTTAATGTTGCAAGTATAATGCCTGAGAAAAATGTTGTGGGAAGGGTGACAATTTTAGACTCCTTTATAGTTTTGCCAACAAGGGAAGCTTCATTAAATTTACCTTTATCGTTCATAAAATTGAATAAATGCTTTAGTTTTGCATGAGAGGTGTCTTTTAATTCTTCTTGAATACATTTGA
>JBIKUA010000015.1:0-9042 GCA_044347825.1 Candidatus Deianiraeaceae bacterium
GCATACCCCGAACTTAAGCTTTTGATTTTTCAATTTTAGAAATTGCGTCTCCAACTGTTTTAATTGTTGTAGCATCTTCATCTGAAATTTCAATTCCAAATTCTTCTTCAAAAGCCATGATAAGTTCAACATTATCTAGGCTATCAGCTCCTAAATCGTCAACAAAACTTGCTCCTTCAACAACTTTATCTGCTTCAACTCCTAAATGTTCTGCAACAATTTTTTTTACTCGTTCTTTTATATCTGTCATAAAACAAAAAATTAATTTCTTCAACTAAAAATAAATGTAAAGTAGTAATTATTAAAATCAAGCTTTTTTTTTACTTTTTTAATAAAATTTATTTCTTGACAATAAAAAAGTTTAGATTTTAATTGATAATTATTGTGTAAATGTTGTTAAAAAAATGTGCGGAATTGTTGCTTGCTCTGGAAATAACGATATATTTAAAGATGTCATTTTAGGCTTAAAAAGGCTTGAATATCGTGGATATGATTCCGCTGGAGTTGCGTTTGCGTTAGAGGAAAAACTAGAATTCAAAAAATTTAAAGGCAGGGTTGAAGTTTTAGAAAAAAACACCGCTTCTTTAGTTGGAATTTCAACTGCAATAGGGCATACGAGATGGGCTACGCACGGCGTTCCTAGTGATGTTAATGCGCACCCTCACGGCAACGAAGAGGTTGCAATTGTGCATAATGGAATTATTGAAAATTACGCCAAATTAAAAGAAGATTTAACAGGAAAAGGCTATATTTTTAAATCTCAAACTGATACTGAAGTAGCAATGGTTCAACTTTTTGACCTTATAAAAAAAGGGCTTTCCAAGCTTGAAGCCTTGCAAAAAATGCTCTCTATACTTCACGGATCTTTCGCAATTGTCGTTATTTTTAAAGATGATAACAAAATTTACGGTATAAAACGCTCCGCACCAATGGTTGTGGGGTATGGAGACGGAAAAAACTTTATAGCAAGTGATGTTTATGCAATTGCAGGGCTGGCAAAGGATGTCTCCTACATTGATGATAACGAAATTGTGGTTGCATCGCCAGAAAAAATCACAATTTATAACTCCACAAGAGATGTAATTCAAAAAGAAAAGGCAGAAATACAAGTTACTCCAAATGATGTAGAAAAGGGCAACTACCCCCACTATATGTTAAAGGAAATTCACGAACAAGCAGGAGCAATAAGAACAAACTTACTTAATCATTACGATACCTCGTCAGGAGAAATATACTTCCCTCATTTTACGCAAGAACTTTCAAGATTTAAATTTGTTAAAATCATCGCCTGCGGAACATCCTACAATGCAAGCGTTATAGCAAAAAACTGGCTTCAAAAATACGCAAGCGTTGAGGTTTCTACTTATATTGCATCCGAGTTTAGGTATCAAGTATCCAACTTTAATCTTGAGGATACGCTTTATATTTTTATCTCACAATCTGGTGAAACAGCGGACACAATAACCGCACTAAAGTATGTGATGGAAAATAAAACAAAATCCTCTAAAACACTCGCAATTGTTAATGTTTCTCAAAGTCAAATTGCCAAAATTTCTGATTTTTACATAGAATGCTTTTGCGGGCCAGAAATTGGAGTTGCGGCAACAAAAAGCTTTACAGTGCA
Organism: Candidatus Deianiraeaceae bacterium; assembly: GCA_044347825.1. Lineage (GTDB taxonomy): Bacteria > Pseudomonadota > Alphaproteobacteria > Rickettsiales > Deianiraeaceae > CAZFPN01. The sequence goes on from JBIKUA010000015.1 coordinate 1,625, forward strand.
ATTAATTTCTCTTGCATTATTAACCCTAAAAATCGCTTCCGATAAAAGCCTTATCTCAAAAGAAGAGCTTGAAAAAATCTTAAAAGAGCAAATTCACTTTATACCAAATAAAATGGAGAATTTTTTAAACGATAAGCCAACTTTAAGTAAGTTAGATACATTGTGCGAAAAAATTGCTAATGAAATTAAAAACGGGCTAAAAATTATTTATATAGGAAGAGGAGGTTTTTACGGAATTTGCCTTGAAGGTGCGTTAAAAACGCAAGAGCTTTTTTATATACCAATTCTAAGCTTTCCTGCAGGAGAACTAAAACATGGGCCAATAGCAATTTTAGATAAAAACACTCTAGTAATTGCAATTGCAAATACAGATTTTTTATACGATAAAATGTCCTCCTCTTTAGAAGAAATTTCCGCACGAGAAGCTCAAATTGCACTAATTTCAAACTCACAGCACGAAAAGGCAAGTTATTTTGTGGATACCTCGATATTGGGAGATTATCACGATATTTCAAGCCCAATACTATACGCACTTCCAATTCATTTAATCAGTTACAAAGTTTCAATTTTACTTGAAAATGATGTAGATAAACCAAGAGGGCTTGCAAAATCTGTAACCGTTGAATAATTCAACACCTATCTTTCCTAGAAATTTCCTAGAAAATTTTGTGTGCAGACGAAGGGGCTGTAGTGTAGATACACCGCAAGGTGTATGCATCTACAGAGCCAAAGTCAAACCAAAATTAGCAGGAAAGAGCAGGAAAGATAGCACTAAATAGAATTTAAATTTTCAAACAAACTCTCCGCGGTAAATGGCAAAATTGGAGAAATTACCTTAGCAAACTCCACTAGCACCGTCCACAAAGTATTGTAAGCATGTTGCTTATCTTCATCTTTTTCCGCCTTCCAAAAACGCTCCTTATTTCTTCTAATATACCAGTTGTTAAGCACATCAATAAAGCTCTCCACCTCCCTACAAGCATCAGAAAAACGATACTCCACAAGGCTCACCTCCACATTTCTAGCAAAAATTTCAAGCTTAGAAAGAATATACTTATCCATCAAATCTTGAGAAGAAACGCTATATTCCGCCGTTACTTTATCCGCATTTGCATACATCGCAAAAAATGTGTAGGCGTTCCAAATTGGTTTTATCACAAGCCTCACAACATCACGAATTTCCGCTCCATCTTTACTTATATTTAAATCACCGCCAAAAGCAACAGGGGAAGAAAGCAGAAAAAACCTCATAGCATCGCTCCCAAAAGTATTAAATACCTCTAGAGGGTCGGGGTAATTCCTCAAGCGTTTAGAGAGCTTCTGCCCGTTTTCATCCAAAATAACACCGTGACACAAGCAATTTTTAAAAGGAGCTTTATCAAAAAGAGCCGTCCCCAGCACCATTAAAGTATAAAACCAGCCCCTTGTTTGTGCCACATATTCAACAATAAAATCCGCAGGGTTATGGCTTTCAAACCACTCCTTGTTTTCAAATGGATAGTGAACGGAGGCAAAAGGCATACTTCCACTTTCAAACCAACAGTCAAGCACATCAGTTACACGCACAATCTCGCAAGTTTCATCTCTAGGGTCTGTAATTCTCAAATTATCAATAAAAGGGCGATGCAAATCCTCCACTTTCTGCCCAAAAAACGCCTCAAGCTGGGCAATACTTCCAAAAACATAGCTTCTTTTCCACGATATATCCGCCCTTTTCTCCCCATTTCCTCGCTCCACTTCACGCTTCACATCCTGTAAAGAAGGCAAAAACAGCTCCTCGCCATCCTCAAAACGCACCTTCGCATTGCAAAACTCAACATCAGAATTAAGACCTAAAATAACAGATAAAAACTCCTTTAGCGTCGTTCCAAAAAGATTTTTAGCCCCAACTTCAGCACCCGTATTTTTGCTTATCACCTTCCACACTGGCACGGGCGTCCCCCAAAAACGATTTCGTGTAATGGACCAATCCCTCGCATTTTCAAGCCATTTCCCAAACTGCCCTTCCTTGATATGGCTTGGCATCCAATTTATGCCCTTGTTTAGCTCCACCATTCTATCTTTAAAGCGAGAAACCTCAACATACCAGCTAGAAACCGCCTTATAAATAAGCGGGGTGTCCGTTCTCCAGCAGTGAGGATAATTGTGAATATACTGCTCCTGCTTCACTAAAACTCCCATCTGCTTTAAAAAGGAGAGTATATCCTCATTCGTCTCAAAAACCTGCCTTCCTGCCAATTTAAGCACAGAGGAAGCACGCCTCCAAGCCTTTTTATCCTCAAAAAATCCAAGAGATTTCAAAATAGGAGACTTCTCCGCCCTCACCTCATCAAAGGTAAATTTAGAGAGAATTTCCCCCAACGCCTCTTGCATTTTACTCTCTTCTGCTCCAGAATTAAAGGCAAAATTCAAGGTTCCGTCCGTTAAATCTGCCCCTCCTAGTAAAACATCATTTTGATAGATATAATAAGTATTTTGCGTCGCTTTATACTCCAAGTTAGAAGGAAGAAGATTTTCCTCACTTCGCTTAAATCTCAAATTTTTACTAGAAAACTCAAGCGGATTTATAGAAAGTGTGTATTTTGAAACCGTCATTTTAGCCCTTGCGTCAAAAATTTCACCGGACATCTCAAACCCAAGAGACCTAAGCATTTTAACAGAAGCCTCGTTTTCTCCTTTAATAACAGCTAAAACACTCTTCACGCCAAACTGCGTAAAAGCTTTTTTAGCAAAAAACGCAAGAGCCTCTCTTCCAAGCCCCCTACCCTGATGCTCCTTTTTTAAAAAGCACAAAATCTCAACATTTCCTTCCACAAGTTGCAAGGCAGGGTCGTGAGATAATATCCCTGCAATTCCAATAACTTCACCCGTTTGCCTCAAAATAACAAGCCTAGGAGAAGCCCCAAATTTCCTTTCGTGTTCCTCGTAAAATTTAGCAGAATTCTCCGCCCCATCAAAGTGCATTTCGGGATGGTTTTTCAATAATTCTTTTATTAAATCTTTATGCTTTTCGCTAATTGAAGTAAAATCTAACCTTTCCGTTCGTGGTGAAAGATAAGGGTATATATCTCCCGCAAAATTCCCTCCATCATCCACAGGGCAAACGATTTTTATTCCCGCTTTTTTGCAGGCTTCCCAGTCATCTTCACCAAATCCGGGAGCGATGTGAACAAGCCCCGTTCCGCCCTCATCTTCCACAAAATCTCCGTGAATTATCTTAAATGCATTCTCGTGATTTTTAAAGAAGTCAAACAAAGGAGCATACTCAAGCCCCACAAGTTCCTCACCTTTAAGCTCTAAAACAACCTCACTTCCTAGCTCTTTTTCAAATTTAGGGGCAAGTTTTTTAGCTAAAACAACGCCTTCGCCTTCGCCTGTTTTAAGAACCACATAATCCACATTTTTATTAACCGCAACTGCAAGGTTGGAAGGTAGCGTCCACGGAGTTGTTGTCCAAATACAAGCACTAAGGTTTAAGCCATCTGCAAACTTCTTGCCTGTTTTAAGAGCAAACTTCACAACTGCAGATTTACTAGTATGAGAACGGTATGAGTTATCCATTCTCGTTTCAAAGTTAGAGAGTGGAGTTTCGCACTTCCAAGAATAAGGCATTACCCTAAAATCCTCGTAAATCAAGCCTTTTTTATAAAGCTCCTTAAAGCCCCACAAAACACTCTCCATATAGGAAGTATCCATTGTTTTGTAATCCTCTTCAAAATCTACCCATCTACCTGCTTTTTCAATATATTCCTGCCATTCAGTGGAGTATTTCATAACGGACTTCCTGCAAGCATTGTTAAATTTATCAACGCCGTAATTCATAATTTGCGTCCGCCCACTAACCTTAAGCTCTTTTTCCGTTTCCATTTCTGCTGGCAATCCGTGGCAATCCCACCCAAATCTACGCTCCGTTTTGTTTCCTATCATAGTTTGAAACCTCGCAACGCTATCCTTTATATAGCTCGTAAGTAGGTGTCCGTAATGAGGGAGACCATTAGCAAAAGGAGGACCATCGTAAAATACAAATTCTTTTGCTCCGTCTCTATTGGAAATACTCGCCTTAAAAGAGCCTTCCTTATTCCATTTTTCCAAAACTTGCCTTTGCATTAAGGCTAAATCTAATTGACCTGATGGTACTTTATACATAACTTTTCAAAATTCCTAATAAGTTGATTTAAAGCCTTTTATTTTGTATGTCAACAACTTTGTAATTGACAGGTGGAAGAAAGTATGTTATAATACAAAATAATTAATTAATTTAAGATATGAAGCAACCTTTAACAAACCAACAAATTCAAGATGGAATTGATTATTTAAATAACAAATTACAAAAAGGTGAAAGGGTTAAGCTTTTATCTATAAGTGATGAAGATATGGAAAAATACGACTCTGAATATTTTAAAGTTTTAAATAACCTCGAATATCAAAGATTAATGTGGTTTGTGGAAAATTCTAACTTCGTGACAAAAATAGAACAAAGCAAAGAATTATTAAAACAACAATTCCCAAACTTTACTAGAAAAGATGGGTACTTTGAGGCAAAACTTCTTGATGAAAATATAAACCAAATGCAGTCTAGCTTACAAGATGGAGAAGTAGGGGTAATTCTTGTTAAAAAAAATGATCATAATCACACTTTTCCTGTTTTTGTGACAAATAAAAATTTGCTTGCATATCAATATTGGATGCTAGATGACTATCTTCTCTTAAATGAATACGAAAAGATTAAAGGGAATGAAAAAAAATTGTACTATATGCAAAATGTATTACAAAAAGATTCTTATAATTGCTCCACACTTGCACTTGCACTTGCAAAAGTTATGATTAAAAATGAGGCGGAAGTTTTTAAAGTTATCAATAGCGAAAATCAAATAACACTGGATAGCTTTTCACCAGATATAAAAAATCAAATAACAAAATACTCTCAAGATTTATATCTTTTATCTAATGAGAATGCGAAATATCTAGAAAGAAAAGATTTAATACAAACAACAAAGGACGGCAAGATTTTAAATGTAATATTAGATAAAAAGAAAGATAAAATTATAAAAGATAGTCTTTGTATTGAAACACTAAACGCCATAAATAATAAACCAGCATGGGAGATTTTGAACTGGAGAGAGCAAGGAGATATGAAAAAATACAAGCAGGAGTGGAAAAAATTTGTGCAACAAAAAGAAAAAGTAGAGTATTGTAATTCAAAAATATAATTTTCACTCTTTATCTTTAACATCCAAACTCGCTAAATACTCCCTCATAAACCTAATTTCCGAAGGGGTAAGCTTAGCACTATCGTCATAATCCTTAATTTTCGCCTCAATATTTGCAACCTTCCTTATAGTATCGCACAATCGTGATAAATTTGTAATTCTTTTTTCCGCCATTTCACTTTCAAAATCTATTTTTTCAATTGCATCCTTAATTACTTCAATCATTCTCACCTCCCATCTTTTTGACATATTCTTGGAATTTTTCTTGAGCGTTAATAAAATAAAAAAGTCAAAATTGTAAGCAAAATTATCTTTCCTAGAAATTTCCGCTGATACTGCGTGCAGACGAAGGGACTGTAGTGTATATACATCCGCAAACCCAAGTAAATAAGTGTCAAAACAAGAGGATGTATGCGTCTACAGGCTCTAAGTCAAACCAAAATTAGCAGGAAAGATAATCCTCAAAGCCTTCCAAAATTCTAAATTCCATCCTTTCTCTCTTGCCTTCTAATATCTCTTTCTTTTATCGTTTTTCTCTTATCGTAGTCCGCCTTTCCCCTCGCAAGTGCAATTTCTAATTTTGCAAACCCTCTTTTGTTAAAGTAGAGAGAAACAGGCACAATCGTCAGCCCTTTTTCCTTTAACTTCTCTTGTAATTTTAATATTTCCCTTCGTTTTAAAAGAAGTTTTTTTTGCCTTTCTGGATTAAAACTCACATCCAAGCTCGTTTTTGGCTTACGAATTTTAAGCCCATCAGTAAAAACCTCAAGACTTTTATTAATAAAAATATAAGAATTCACAAGCTCCGCTCCACCCATTCTAATAGATTTCACCTCAGAGCCCGTCAGCACAATTCCCGCTTCAAAAGTTTCAAGCAGGAAGTACTCAAATCTTGCCTTCCTATTTATAATAGAAATCATCTAAAAGTGAATTGGTTTATCAAAAGCCATAAGGCAAGCCTCCTTAACCGCTTCATTCAAAGTTGGATGTGCGTGGCAACTTCTAGCAATATCCTCACTTGAAGCAAAAAACTCCATCGCAACTACAACCTCGTGAATAACATCTCCCGCATTTCTCCCAATTATGTGGCAACCTAGAATTTGGTCAGTCTTTTTACAGGCAAGAACCTTCACAAAACCATCAGTATCATTAACCGCCTTAGCACGAGAGTTTGCAAGGAAAGGAAATTTACCAACATTATAAAGAACGCCAGCGGACTTCAACTCCTCCTCCGTTTTACCCACACTTGCAACCTCAGGATGAGTATAAATAATGCTAGGAATAACATTGTAGTTAACATGCCCTGACTTTCCTGCAATAGTCTCCGCAACAGCAAAACCCTCCTCAGAAGCCTTGTGAGCAAGCATTAAACCAGTTGTCACATCACCAATTGCATATATATTAGATACATTCGTCCTTAAATGCCCGTCCGTTATCACAAAACCTCTCTCATTTAGCTTAACTCCAGCCTCTTCCAGCCCTAGCCCTTCTGTGAAAGGTCTTCTCCCAATTGCAACAAGCACAGCTTCCGCATCAATTTGAGATTTTTCACCTGTTTTCACATCTTCAAGCGTAAGATTAGCCTTTTCGCCCTTTCTTTCCACCGATGCAACCTTAGTTTCCATTCTAAATTTAATACCCTGCCCTTCTAAAATTTTCTTAAACGCCTTACTTACTTCTGAGTCCATAGATGGCGTAATAACTGGCAAAAACTCAATTACCTCAACATCAGAGCCAAGGCGAGAATAAACGGATGCCATTTCAAGACCAATAACCCCCGCACCAATAACAACCATCTTTTTTGGCACTTTTTTCAAGGATAATGCACCCGTGGAAGTTAAAATAACCTCCTCATCAATTTTAATATGAGGTAAAACAGTAGGAACAGAACCCGTAGCAATTACAAAGTTTTTAGCTTGAATTTCCTCACCATTAACAACAATCGTATTTGCATTTTTAAATTTTGCAAGCCCTACTTTTCTTTCAACTTTATTTTTCTTAAAAAGCCCTGCAATTCCTGAAGTTAAACTCTTGATAATTTCCTCTTTTTTTTGCATTAAAGCGTCAAAATTCACATCAACCTTACCTGCAAAAATCCCCTCCTCAATCAAATGTTTTGAAGAGTGATACTTTTCAGAAAATTCAAGAAGAGTTTTGGAAGGAATACAACCCACATTTAGGCAAGTTCCACCTAGTGCATCTCTTGCT
>JBIKUA010000140.1:0-2767 GCA_044347825.1 Candidatus Deianiraeaceae bacterium
TTTAATGCAAGCCTCTTGAGTAGGGAATTTTTGGAATACTTCAATTAAATTCATATAGTTTTTATTACTTATACTATATTATAATTGATGTTTAAGTGAATGTCAAGTCAAATTGTATATAATCGTGAAATTTTTTTATATTTCTTCTTGACAGACGAAAAAAATATCTGCAAATCTTTTATTGAATAGAAAATTTATCAATGAAAAATCTCCAAACTAAAATCGGATACACCTTTAAAAATGCGGAATTACTGGAGGAAGCACTCACTCATCCGAGCATAAAGCGAATGACGAAGACAAATTTTAGCTATCAAAGGCTTGAGTTTTTGGGGGATAAAGCACTTGGTCTTGCTATTGCAAACGAGTTGATAAAAACCTTTCCAGATGAGGACGAAGGCAAGCTTTCACGCCGTCACAACGCTATTGTTGCAAAGCAATACCTATCTAGCGTAGCAAAAAAAATTGAGCTTGGGAGCTTTTTAATTTTAAGCAAAAATCAAGAAGTGGACGGCGGTAGAAATAGCGAAAACATACTAGAAAACGCACTTGAAGCTCTAATTGGGGCGATTTTTTTAGACGGAGGTCTTGTTGAAGTGCAAAAATTTGTGAGGCAATTTTTTGAGATGACGGTAAATCTTGAAGCTCCAAAAGATAGTAAATCCGCACTGCAAGAGTGGTTTCAAAAGAAGTATAAAAAATTGCCAGAATATTCTTGCGAGCAGTCTACACAAGGCGTGTTTATGGCAAAAATCACAGTTTTAAATCAGGATTTTTTTGGGGAGGGTAAGTCCATCAAAGATGCAGAAAAAGAATGTGCTAAAAACGCCTTGCAATTTCTAGTTAAATAACTTTAAATTGCACTTTAATTAAAGGCTCTTTTGTTGTAAGTTTGTGGGCTACGGAGCCAATTGCTTTGGTAATTTTGTATTTAGCATCCGCTTCCGTGGATTTATCCTTACGCTCAAACCCTTCTAAAATTGCTTTAATATCTTTGCGAACCATTGTTTCAAATTCTTTGTAGATTTCTTTATCTTCAAATTCATCTAAAAATCCGGGAGTTTCAATAGTAGGGGAAAACACAAGATTTCCGCTAGAATTAATAACGACATTCACAAAAACCGCACCACCATTTGAAAGAGTAACCCTCTCTTTTAAAACTGCACTTTCGGAATCTCTCAATAAAAGCCCGTCTACGCACATTTTACCGTGAGCCACAACTCCAACTTTTTCTATGCCGTTTTTTCTAAATGCCATTACATCTCCGTTTTTTATGCGGTAAGAGTCTTCAACTCCAAGCTCTTTTGCAAAGGAAGCATGTTCAAAAATGTGATATTGCTCTCCGTGAGTTGGCACTGCAAAACGAGGCTTTACAAGGGAATACATCTTTCTAAGTTCGTCTCTATTAGGGTGACCTGAAACATGCACTTCGTAGCCTCTTTCAGTGATTATATTGACATTTTTTAGTATTAATTTATTGAAAACGGAGTAAATTCGTTTGTCGTTTCCGGGGATGATTTTGGAAGAGAAAATCACGGTATCATCTTCCTCAAGCTCTATGTAGTTATGCTTTCCGCTTGCGATTTTTGTTAAAGAAGCATTATGCTCTCCTTGGCAACCAGTGCATAAAATGAGTAATTTATCTTTATTAAAACCACGAGCTTCTCTTGCGTCTAAAAAATCGTACTCTTGGAGGTATCCGCATCTTTTTGCGATGTCTGTAATTCTAGCAAGAGAAAATCCAGAAATAACAACATGCCTGCCTAATTTTTTTGCAACGGATGCGATGGTTTCAAGCCTTGCGATATTGGATGCGAAGGTTGTGATGAGAACTCGCCCTTTTTGCTCTTTGATTATTTTTGTTAGGCTTTTGTTTAAGTCCCCCTCGCTTCCGCTCCAACCCTCGCTAAACACATTTGTGCTATCGCAAATCATGGCATAAACGCCTTCATTTCCAATTTCCTTAATTCGCTTTAGGTTGCTTTCTGCACCAACAACTGGGTTTTTATCAAGCTTCCAGTCCCCTGTGTGAAAGATATGTCCGTGGGGAGTTCTTATCTTTACGGCCGTCATTTCAGGAACGGAGTGGGTAATTCCTACCATTTCCACGGTAAAAGGACCGATGTTGACTTCTTTATTTGCATTCTCCTCAAATTCGTGAATTTTTACATCTTCAGGATTTACGCCTCTTTCACGAAGTTTATGTATAAGAAATTCTTTGCCAATTTTTGTAACATAAATGGGGCACTTCAAAAATTCCCATAAATATCCAACACCACCGATGTGATCCTCGTGTATGTGAGTGATAATTAGCCCGCAAATATCAGGTTTATGCTTAAAAATAAAGTCAATTTTGGGGGTTGTGATGTCAATTCCGGGTATGTCTTCATCTGCAAAACCAATTCCGCAATCTATAATAAGCCATTTGCCATCTTTGTGATAGAGATTAAAGTTCATTCCTATCTCGTTACTTCCACCAAGTGGTAAAAATAAAAAGTCGTCTCTATGCTGTTTTATACTAAAATTTTTGTATTCCATCTGTTAATTTTTATTAAACTAATTTGAATTATAAAATGAAAAATTTATTATGCAAGAGATTTTTTATTTTTAATTTTCTAAACAGTGTATCCTCTATTAAATTTTGGCTTATTCTTAATTTCTTCCACTTCCTTAGGGTTTGAAGGCTTTCCTCTCTCCTCAGGGTATAAAATAAATCCTCCATCGGGTTCTTTCTCTCCCGTTAAAGACATCAAATCATTAAAAATTTTTG
>JBIKUA010000141.1:0-2738 GCA_044347825.1 Candidatus Deianiraeaceae bacterium
TGCGTAGATTTCTTCAGCAGTATCAACAACTTTTGCCCCTACTTTTGAGTAATCTGCATCAGAAATTCCAATCCCTGCTCCCGCATTTTTCTGAATATATACGGTATGCCCGCATTTAACAAGTTCGCTTACAGTTGCGGTAGTTCCCCCAACTCTAGATTCATTATCCTTAATTTCTTTAGGAATTGCAATAATAGTCATATTTTAAAAAAACAATTTTGTATTTGCTAAAGTGAATTTTTTACTTGTCAAGAGGTTTTTGCAACTTTTTTGAGTTTTTTTTGTCAAAAATATGCTAAAAATACAAAAAAATTATTCTTTAACTACGAATTTTTCTTTCAATCCTTTAGCGATGTTTTCAGGAACTGGGTCGTATCTTTCAAGAACCATTGTATATTGAGCTCTTCCTTTACTCATTCCTCTCAAGGTTTGAATGTATCCAAACATTTCAGCAAGTGGCACAAATGCAGTAATAACCTTCGCATTTCCACGCTCTGCCATATTAGCAACTTGCCCTCTTCTTCTGTTTAGGTCTCCCGTTATGTCTCCCATGTAATCTTCAGGGGTCACAACTTCAACTTTCATCACAGGTTCAAGGATTTTTGCTCCTGCAGATTTTTCCTCCTTCAACTGCCTAAATGCGTTTTTAGATGCAATTTCAAAGGCTAATGCACTAGAGTCCACATCGTGGTATCTACCATCAACAAGCGTAGCTTTAACATCTACAACTGGGTATCCAGCAAGAATACCCTCTCTAATTGCAGCGTTTAAGCCCTTTTCCACCCCCGGAATGTATTCTTTAGGAACGGAACCCCCAACAACTTTGTTTTCAAATATAAATCCGCCTCCTTGCTCTAGTGGTTCAAATATAATTTCCACGCCTGCAAACTGACCAGCACCACCAGACTGCTTTTTGTGTAGGTAGTTAATTGTTGTTGTGTTAGAGATTGTTTCCCTGTAAGCTACTTGCGGAGCTCCAACATTTGCTTCAACGCCGTATTCTCTTTTCATTCTATCAACGATGATTTCAAGGTGAAGTTCTCCCATACCTTTAAGAATTGTTTGCCCGCTTTCTTGGTTCACTTCCACTTTTAATGAAGGGTCTTCAGAAACTAGCCTTCCAATAGCTGTGGACATTTTGTCTTGGTCGCCTTTTGTTTTTGGCTCAACTGCTAAGGAAATTACAGGTTCTGGGAATACCATTTTTTCAAGGATAATTGCGTGTTTTTCATCACATAGAGTTTCCCCTGTTGTGGTTTCCTTAAGCCCCGGAAGTGCAATAATATCACCCGCTCTTGCAAATTTAATATCCTCCCTTGAGTTTGCGTGCATTCTAAGCATTCTTCCCACTCTTTCTTTTTTGCCTTTTACGGAGTTTAAAATGGAAGAACCGCTCTCTAACTTTCCTGAATAAATCCTTACAAATGTGATGGAACCAAGGAAAGGGTCCGTCATTATTTTAAATGCAATACCAGAAAATGGCTCGTTATCAACCTTTTTTCTTTCTACTGCTTTTCCTTCTAAGTCTTCCCCTTTCACGCTATCAATATCAATTGGAGAAGGTAGATAATCAATAACTGCATCAAGAAGAGGCTGAACTCCCTTGTTTTTAAACGCACTTCCGCAAAGAACAGGCACAAATTTAAAGCCGATAGTTCCCTTTCTTATACATTTTTTTAGGTCCGCAACTGTTAGTTCCTCGCCGTTAAGGTATTTTTCCATAACTTCGTCGTCTGCGTCTGCAACTGCGTCAATCATTTCGTTTTTGTATTTAGAAGCTTGCTCCTTGAATTCATCAGGAATAGGCAGGTATTCAAAGCTCGCTCCAAGCTCTTCACCGCTCCATTTGATGTATCTTTGCTCTAAAATATCAATCATACCAGAGAATTTATCTTCCGCACCAACAGGAAGCATCATAACAACAGGTTTTGCCCCTAAAATATCAACTATCATATCAACACAGCGGTAGAAGTTTGCTCCAATTCTATCCATTTTATTTACGAAGCAAATTCTAGGAACACGGTATTTATCCGCTTGCCTCCACACGGTTTCTGATTGTGGCTCCACCCCTGCAACTCCGTCAAAAACTGTTACAGCACCGTCTAGCACCCTCAAAGAACGCTCAACTTCAATAGTAAAATCCACGTGACCGGGGGTATCAATAAGGTTAATAACATGCTCTTTCCACTCGCAAGTTGTTGCAGCAGATGTAATTGTTATTCCTCTCTCTTTTTCTTGCTCCATCCAGTCCATCGTTGCACCACCTTCGTGAACCTCCCCAATTTTGTGAGATTTACCAGTATAGTAGAGAATTCTCTCACTTGTAGTTGTTTTACCAGCATCAATGTGTGCCATAATACCGATGTTTCTGTATCTATCTATAGGAAAAGATGAAATATCCGCCATAAAAATCTAAAAATCTAAAATAAATTAGTATTTTCCTAACATAATAAAATTTAAATGTCAAGCAGGATTTAAAAAAATTATTATTTACTTGCGTATTAAAGGATTATATGGATCTAAATGTCCTAAAATTGTTAGCAAATTTTAACATTTCAGGAGAAAGAGAGTCTGGAGATTTAGGGTTTCTACCAGCAAATGTTGCGTATATTTCAGTATGTTTGCTTGAATAAATTGGAGATTGACTTTTAACTTCAGTTGCTTGTTTTGAAACATCTTTTGCAGAAGTTTTTGGACTTTCAACCTCTAAAATCCAGCTTTTATCAGTCTTTTCATAT
>JBIKUA010000016.1:0-8827 GCA_044347825.1 Candidatus Deianiraeaceae bacterium
AAAACACATTAAGAAAAACTTAGCAAAAGTTCTTTTTAAGCAAAAATTTGGAGTAATGGCAGCTAAGGTTAATTCTTCAACTTGTAAGCAGATTGTAAAAATCAGAACAAAAACAAGGAGAGATGAAAAAACCAAAATCTTAAAGAAGTTTTTCTTCAAATTACCTGAAGGCTTCAAATTACCAGAATAATAGAATAAAATTATGGCAAACACCGAAACCGTTAAAAAAACCTCCAAAAGAAATAAGGAGCTTGTTTTTAAAATCAAAAGATCCTACGGAAGGGACTCTTTTGGTCACATATCCTCAAGATACAAATCTTCAGGTGGACACAAAAAATTATATAGAAAAATCTCCTTTAGAAGGGCAATTATTGATGTAAAAGGACTTGTTTCTTCGATAGAATACGACCCATTCAGGAATTGTAAAATTGCACTTGTAGATTATGAAAATAAAGCACAAGAGTATATTTTGGCTCCAGAAGGCTTAAAAGTTGGCGATGAAATTCTTACAACAAATGAATTTACAGGGGACTTAAAGTTAGGTCATGCTATGCCTCTAAAGGTTATGCCAATTGGAACTATCATTCACAATGTTGAAATGAGAGCAGGTTTTGGAGGGCAAATTGCAAGATCTGCAGGTACATTCGTAACGCTTATTGATAGAAACGATAAAACTGCAATCGTTCAGTTGCCATCAGGTGAAACAAGAATGGTGCCTTCAAATTGCTTTGGAAGTATAGGAGTTATTTCAAATCCTGAATTTATCAACAAAGATATCGGAAAAGCAGGTAGAAGTAGACACTTAGGAATTCGTCCACATGTTAGAGGTATTGCTAAAAACCCAGTTGACCACCCACACGGAGGTAGAACAAACGGAGGTAGAATACCAGTAACACCTTGGGGGAAAGTGACCAAAGGTTTAAAAACAAGAAAAAAGAAAGCTTCTGATAAAATGATTATTAGAAGAAGAAACAAAAAAGGTAATTAGTAGATTTTATGAAACTTAAAAGAAAAGTATTTTTTACATCATATAAAATCTTGGCTAAGGTTTTGAAGTCAAAGCCTACAGGAAAACCAATTAAGATATGGTCTCGTGCTTCGGTTATTTTCCCTGAGTACATTGGTTATACATTTGAAATACATAACGGAAAAACTTTCATTAAGCTGACGGTTTCTGAGAACCATGTATTCCACAGATTTGGTGAATTCTCTCCTACAAGGAAATTCCCAGGTAACAGAATGAAAAAAGATGCAAAGGTTTAAAAAGATATGACAACAGTAACAGCTTCGCTTAACAAAATAAAGATTAGCCCTAGAAAGGTTTCTATTGTGGCGAGAATGCTTCATCAGATGAAAATATCAGATGCAGTAAATCAATTAAAATTTAATAAAACAAGGGCTGCCTCCCTGCTTTTGAAGTTATTACTTTCTGCTATTGCAAACGCAGAAAATAATAACAACATCAATCCAGACACATTAATTGTGGAAAAATTGGATATCGGTTTTGCCCCATCTTTAAGGAGATTTCATGCTAGAGCAAGAGGTAGAGCAAGTGCTATTAAAAGAAGGTATTCTAATATTAGAATACACTTAAAAGTGGTGAATTAATTTTAAATATTATGGGTCAAAAAGTTAATCCGATTTCCTTTAGATTGCCAATTACAAAGAATTGGTCTTCTTCTTGGTTTAAATCAAAATTAGAATACGCTGGAAATGTTATAGACGACTTAAAAATTCATAGATTTTTTAAGCCACTAACAAAAGCTTATAACATTAAATCTATTAAAATTGATAGAGTTGTTGGAAAGGTTATTATTACTGTTTTTACTGCAAAACCTGGTATTTTTATTAAAAAAGCTGAAGATGGTATTGAAAACTTAATTAAAAAACTTTCCATAGTGCTTGGTTATAAAGTTTCAATTAATGTAATGGATGTTAAAAATCCATCACTTTCTGCACAACTTGTTGGAATATTTATTGCAACGCAAATTGAAAAAAGAGCATCATATGTAAGAGTAATTAAAAAAGCTATTGCTGATGTAATGAAGGCGGGGGCTTCTGGGGTGAAAGTTAAGGTTTCTGGAAGGCTTTCTGGCGCAGAAATTGCAAGAACAGAAAAATACGGCGAAGGAACTGTACCTCTTCAAGAACTTAGAGCGAATGTTGACTATGCTTTAGTGGAAGCAAACACTGTTTATGGTGTTATTGGCATTAAAGTTTGGATTAATACTCACAAGAATTAATTAAAAATTATATGGCTATTCCAAGCAATTTAAAGTTTCGTAAGCGTAGAAAGGTTAAACCTTCTGGCAAGGCTACCTCTGGTTTTGAGGTATCATTTGGTCTTTACGGAATTAAGGCATTAACTGCTTATAGAATTACAGAAAAACACATTGAAACCTGTAAGCAAATTATTTCTAAAAATACAAAAGCGAAAGGTAAGTATTGGGTTAGAGTTTTCCCTCATAACCCTGTAACTGAAAAGCCAGCTGATGTGAGAATGGGTAATGGTAAAGGTGGAGTGGAGTATTGGATGGCAGATGTTTCTGCAGGAACAATGCTATTTGAACTTGATGGAGTTTCTCACGAGGAAGCGAAAGTAATCTTTGCGAAAGTTGCTTCAAAGTTGCCAATTTCAGTAAAGTTGGTTACAAGAAGGTTTGTAGAAATTAATTAAAAATTTATGGAAGGTAAAGTTAAAGCTATTATAGATGCTAGAACTATTGCAGTTGATGTTGAGAGCAAAATGCAACACCCTCTTTATGGAAAAGTTCTAAAAAGAGTTAAGAAGTTTCTAGTTCATGTTCCCGAAGGAGTTAATGCTCCAAAGGAGGGTGAAATGGTTGAAGTATTTTCTTCAAAACCAATCTCAAAAAGAAAAAAGTGGACTATTAAGTAAGTATATGATAATATCAGGAACTAAATTATTAGTGGCGGATAATTCTGGTGCAAAGACGGTTGAATGCATAGGATTTTTAGGCCACAGTGTTGTTAGATGGGCTGAGGTTGGGGATATTATAACAGTTGTTGTAAAATCTGCTATACCAAATGGTAAGGTGCAAAAAGCACAGAAATATAAAGCGGTTATAGTTAGAACTAAGGCTCCAATTAGAAGACCAGACGGCTCTATACTAAAATTTGATACGAATGCAGTTGTACTAATTAATGCAAAAGGTGAATTAATTGGTTCAAGGGTTTTTGGACCAGTGCCAAGAAATGAATTGAGAGAAAAGGCTTTCCTTCAAATTCTTTCACTTTCTGAAGAAGCAAGATAATTAAAAAGGATATGACGCAAATAAAAGCAGGAGTGCAGGTTAAACTACTTGTGGGACCAAAAGGCAAGAGAGGTTCTAACTTCACTGTAAAAAAAGTGGCAGGAGAAAAAGTGTATCTTGATGGATACAGGCTTGCAAATAGAACAATGAAAATAACGCAGGAAAACAGTAATAATTATAGAACTGTTCACCATCCTGTTCATATTTCCAATGTGCAATTAACAGAATCTAAATAAATATGACAAACATTGTAAACATAACCGAACCAGTTGATTTGTTGGAGCGGTATAAAACTTATACAGTGAAGCTTTTACAGGAAAAATACTCCTTAAAGCCAATGAGAACCCCAAAAATTGAAAAGATTGTTCTAACAACAACTCTTGGGGGTTTAACAAGTGATAAAAACTATTTTAAATTAGCAACTGAAAATATTGCTTTAATTGCGGGGCAACAACCTGTTATTACAAAAGCAAAAAAATCAGTAGCTTCTTTTAAGGTGAGAGCTGGAATGGAAGTTGGTTTAAAAGTTACTCTTCGTAAAAGAAAAATGTTTGATTTCCTAAACAGGCTTGTATATGTAACACTTCCTCGTATAAGAGACTTCAAAGGTTTGGATAAAAATGCTTTTGATGCACAATTTAACTACAACATTGGTATTAAAGACTGCACATCTTTCCATGAGGTTGATATGTTAAAAATGACAAAACCATTTGGAGTAAACATTACTCTTCGTCTTAAAAATGTTGATACCCACGAAAAGGGTGTTTCATTGTTACAATCTTTGTTATTACCTTTGAAGTAAAAATAAATGATGATACTTTTTGATTTTTCTCAATAAGTTTTTTCAAATAAAATAAATTAACCGTTTGCTATGTGTTTAAATTCTATATCATCGGTTAATTCATCTTCCTCAATTTCCTCGTCCATAGCAAGGTTGCTTTGATAGGTTTCGTGGTATTTATTTAATATTCCATTTACCTCCTTCTCAACATCATCGTAACTTCGTTTTTCAACAACTGCAAGTTCGGATATAACACGATAAAGTGCTTCTTCATAAATAACAGCTTCTGTGTAAGAACGATTAGGATTGTTTGTATTTTTATATAAATCTCTAATTACTTCTGCACAGGCGTGAATTGAGCCAGATTGAATTTTACTTTCGTATTCTTTGGATCTCCTATTCCAAATTACTCTTAAAAATTTTGAAGTTTCTTTAAGGGTTTTGAAAATATCATCTGTCTCAGACTGCTTGATTAAAGGTCTAAGACCTTGTGCTTCTAATTTCTTAAGAGGTAGAAACAATGACATTTTTTTTCTTTCAAAGTCAAGCTTGATGCATTCAATCTGCTCACTTAGTACAGACATTTCTGTAATATCGCTTATAAGTGCGATTCCGTGTAACGGGAAAATGGCGTACTCGCCAACTTTAAAAGAGCCGACTGATTTTTTCTTCTTTGACATACTAAAAAAACTAATTTAAACATATACTCAAGTATATTATGCACTTTTTTTACTAAGGTGCAAGTAATTTTTTTAAAAATTTAAAAATAAAATTTTTATGAATGTTTTAGGTGAGTTTAAAAACAAGGTAAATGCCTTGAAAAATAAGGATAATTATAGGTTTGAAGCGACTTTAAACAGAGGTAGAAAAAATTGCGTTTTAATAGAAAACAAAAGCCTTATATCGTTTGCATCAAATGATTATTTAAATTTGAGCTTTCATAAAGATGTAATTTCTACTGGAATTAAGGCGTTAAAAGAGTGTGGTGCAAGCTCCTCTTCTTCAAAATTTATAGAAGGTTATAGCCCATTTTATGAGGAAATAAAGCGAGAATTAAAGGTGGAAGATTGTCTAATTTTTAATAGTGGATATATGGCAAATTTAGGAATTATGCAGGCAATTTTTACGAAGGAAGACATTATTTTTTTAGACGAAAATGCTCATGCTTCAAGCTTTGAAGGGGCAAAATTAAGTGGTGCAAAAATAATTCGCTATACACATAATTTGCCAGAAGATCTTGAATTAAAATTGCAAAAATTTTCTAAATTAGGCAAAAAAATAGGTATAGCAACGGAAACTGTATTTTCTATGCAAGGCTCCGTTTTGAGAGATGTAGAAAAATATTTTGAAATTGCTAAAAATTACGAAGCAATATTTATAACGGATGAAGCACATAGTTTTGGAGTGATACCTTTTTCTTTTCCTCAATATGATTTACATATTAAAATGGGGACATTTTCAAAATCTGTAGGGGTTCTTGGTGGATATGTATCTGGTAATTCTATAATTATTGATTACATCCGCCAATTTGCAAAAACAGGAATTTACACAACTGCACTCCCACCTTCTATTTTAGCTTCTATTTTAGCTTCATTGAAGCTTATCAATTCTGGAAAGATAAGTGGAAAAAAAGCACTCTTAAACGCACAATATTTTGCAGAAATTTTAGATGTAAAACAGGAAAGTCAAATTATATTTTTAGAAACTTCAGGAAATGAGGAGGCTTTAAAGCTATCTCAAATACTGCAAGAAGAAGGATTTTTTGTGAAAGTAATAAGAAAGCCAACGGTTAAAAATGCGGGTTTAAGATTTAGCTTTAACAATAATCACAAAAAGGTTGATATAAAAAAATTAGCCTTTATAATGAAGGAGAATTTAAATTAAAAAGGTATGAAATTTATTTATATATCAGCGTCAGCATTTGTTTTATTGTTTGGCTGTATTTCTACAACATCTTCTAAAAATGCAGATTTAATAAGCCCATGTGCGGGGTGCGACGATAGAGTAATGCCAAAAGAAAACTTAAAATATACAGTATGATAAACTTAACAACACTTGATAACGGATTTAGAATAGCAACGGATAAAATGAGAGATGTGGAAACTATTGCAGTTTCTCTTGCTATTGGAGTTGGTAGTAGATTTGAGGATGAAGAAAGGCAGGCAGGGATTTCTCACTTTTTAGAACATATGGCTTTTAAAGGCACGGAGAAGAGAACGGCTCTAGATATAGCAAAAGAAGTTGAAATGGTGGGCGGAATTATGAATGCCTACACTTCAAAAGAGGTGACGGTTTATTATATTGTTGCTTTGAAAGAAAATTTGGAACTTGCAATTGATATACTTTCGGATTTGCTTCAAAATTCAACATTTTTACAGGAAGAGATAGAAAAGGAAAGAGGGGTAATTTTGCAAGAGCTTGCAAATGCGGAGGATACTCCAGATGATATAGTGTTTGATTACTATTATGAAACTCTATACAAAAACCAACCACTAGGGAGACCTATAATTGGAACAAAAGAGACTATATCTTCTTTTAAAAAAGAGGATTTTAGCAATTATATTGGCAGTAAATATAACGCAGGAAATATGGTTCTTGCTATTGCAGGAAATGTGGAGCATGAAAAGGCTCTTGAGCTTGCAAGTAAGTATTTTACGAAGTTAAATCCCAAAAAAGATGTCACGCCTCTTCCTTCTAAATATACGGGCGGTGAGTTTATTAAGCCAAATAAGGAGCTTACGCAAATTAAGTATCTAATTGGTTTTAAAGGCTTTGAATTTGCAGATGATAAAAAATACTCTCTTAAAATTGCAAATAATATTTTAGGGGGAGGTATGTCCTCTCGTTTGTTTCAAGAAGTAAGGGAGAAAAGAGGGCTTTGCTATACAGTTTCTAGCTTTGAAAATTCGTTTTCTGATAGTGGAATTTTTGGTGTTTATGCGGGAACTTCTCCAGAAAGTGTAAGTGAGCTATCATCTGTTTTAGATGAAGAGCTGAAAAAAATTCTTATCTCTATTGAAGAGGAGGAAGTTCGCAAAACTATGACGCAAATAAAAGCAGAACTTTTAATGTCTCTTGAAAGCACATCTTCTAGGTCTCAAAAACTTGCTTCAAATATTCTTCGTTTAGGGAGATATGTTCCTCACGAAGAAATTATTGCAAATTTTGCCAAAGTTGACGAAAAAAGCATAAAAGATGTTATGGGTGAGGTGCTTTCCTCTCAAAAAACTCTTGTAATTTATGGAAATATCTAATTTTATGAAATACACAAAGGAAGATGTAAAAAAGCTTTTTGAAATGCCACTTATGGATTTGCTTTTTAAAGCACATACAATTCATAGGTCAAATCACGACCCTAACAAAGTGCAGGTTTCAACGCTTTGTTCAATAAAAACGGGAGCTTGCCCTGAAGATTGTAAGTATTGCTCGCAGTCCGCCCATTATAAAACGGATTTAAAGAAAGAGCCTCTAATGGAGGTGGAGGCAATTCTTGAAGAGGCAAAAAAGGCAAAAGCATCAGGCTCTGAGAGGTTTTGCATGGGGGCGGCTTGGAGGAAGCTTCACGATAAAGATACGGAAAAAGCTTGTGAAATTGTGAGGGAAGTTAAAAAACTAGGGCTTGAAACTTGCATGACCCTTGGAATGCTAACCAAAAATCAGGCTGTAAAGTTGAAGGAAGCGGGGCTTGATTATTACAATCACAACTTAGATACCTCCCGTGAGTACTACCCTAATGTAATTACTACACGAACTTACGAAGATAGGCTAGAGACTTTAGCAAATGTGGCGGAGGCGGGCATTAATGTTTGTTCTGGAGGCATTCTTGGAATGGGGGAGACGAGGGAGGATAGAATTTCCTTACTTTTTGAGCTTGCCTCGCTAAATCCGCAACCAAATTCTGTGCCTATAAATGCACTTGTTAAAATAAAAGGCACGCCTCTAGGCGAGAGCGAACCTCTTGATAAATTTGAATTTGTGCGAACAATTGCAGTTGCAAGAATTTTGATGCCACAGGCTTTTGTGAGGCTTTCCGCAGGTAGAATGGAGATGACGGAGGAGATGCAAGCGATGTGCTATTTTGCGGGTGCAAACTCTCAATTTTATGGAGAGAAGCTCCTTACAACTCCAAATCCAGAAAAAACACAAGATAACCTTCTGTTTGCAAAACTTGGAATGAACCAGTGATAAAAACTGCCGTGCCAACTTTCCTTTCTGTTTCTTTAATGAATATCTAAAATATTGAAAGGGATTTAGTAGATGGGTTTTTAGCTTACTTAAAGGAAGGATATACAAAACTATATAAATGAGTTTGAATTTAGGTTGAATAGAAGGGGATTTAAGAGTGAGTTGGTGTTTGAGGAGTTATTGGGGAGGTGTTTGGGGAAATTATTTTGAGGGTTGAATATTTAAAATAAATCTAACGTTAATTTCAAAAACAGCATATATTTGAGATAAAAAAAATGCCAAAACCACCCCATTTGAAATATATTTTATTCCATTGGAGCCGTTAAATAAATTTACTATACATAAAGTTATTATTGACAACAAAAATGATATAAATAAAAAAATAACATTGTGTTTAATCTCTCTTTTGGTTGTATCGTAAATATTTTTTCTGCCTCGCTCTTCTTCGCTTACTAAACGCAAGTGTAAGTTAGAGGCAGAAGCACAATTAATTGACAACATAACTCCCATAATAGTTATTATATCAGAAGGTTTTATTGTGCTTGAATAATCAATATTAAAATGATACGCCACAAATGACAAAAGG
>JBIKUA010000142.1:0-2695 GCA_044347825.1 Candidatus Deianiraeaceae bacterium
TTTAGTTATCAATTTTTTATATAAGTTTTGAATTTTGCTTTATTAAAACTCACTTGCTTTTGGGAAGTTAAAATGACATTATACACTACTTTAACTAGTTTGACTATGCAAAAGGCTTGCGGTTTGCCTCAATTGGCACCGTGAGTTTTATTGCATTTTCCATTTTTGCCTTGATTATTGGGGAGAAATCCTCTACTAAATCTTCTCTTATTTCAAAAACTAGCTCGTCGTGAATTTGCAAGATGAGTTTGCAATTTTCGTTTAAAATTTCTTGCAGGTCTATCATTGCTTTTTTGATTAAATCTGCGGAACTTCCTTGAATTCTGGCGTTTATGCCTGCCCTAAGTGCGTGAGAGCGGATGCTGTAATTTGAGGAATTTACGCCTTCAAGATAGCACTTTTTACCAAGTATGGTGCGGACGAAGCCGTCTTTTTTTGCCATTTCTTCGGTTTCTCTCATGTATTTTTCAATGCCGTCGTATTTTGCAAAATATGCTTTCATATACTCGCTTGCTTTGCCGGTTTCAATGCCTAAGGTTTTGCCAAGTGCGAATGCGGAAAGCCCGTAAATAATGCCAAAATTGATGGCCTTAGCGTGGGAACGAGCCTCTTTGGAGACTTCCTCAAGTGGAATTTCAAACATTGTGCTTGCGGTTTTTTTGTGGATGTCCTCTCCGTTTAAGAAGGCTTCTTTTAGTGGCTCAACATTTGCGATGTGGGCTAAAATGCGGAGTTCAATTTGGGAATAGTCAAAGGATATAAGCACTTTTCCTGCCTCGCCCGTGAAGCACTCCTTGATTTTTGCCCCAATTTCCGTTTTTGCGGGGAGGTTTTGCAGGTTGGGATTTTTGGAGTTTAGCCTGCCTGTTAGGGTGCTTGTGCTGGAGAAGGTGGTTCGCACTCTGCCGTCCTTGCTTTCGCTTGCTTTTTGAAGGAGAACTTCGATATAAGTGCTTAAAAGCTTGGATAAATGCCTGTTTTCCATCAACTTTTTTGCGATTTTACTGCCCTCGTTTGCAAGCTCTTCTAAGACATCGTTACTTGTGGAAAAATCTCCGCTTGCTGTCTTCTTTCCTGCTTTTAGCCCTAATTTGCTAAATAAAATCTCGTTCACTTGCTTGGGGGAGTTGATGTTGAAGCTTTCCCCTGCGAGGTTTGTGATTTGTGCTTTTAAAACCTCTAATTTACCGCCTATCTCCTGCTTTAAAGCCTCTAATTTGGCAACCGAAACAAGCACCCCTGCATTTTCCATTTTTGCGAGGATGTAGGGCATTTGCTTTTCCACTTGATTGTAGCAAAAAGATAGCTTTTCTTGTGCAATTTCCTGCAAACCTTCCTGTGCTGACGCAACTTCTTTGCCTAAAAGGTAGGAAATAACCTCTAAATCTTCAAAGGAAAAATCGGGTTTTATGTTTGTTTTGGAAAAAAAATCCTTACTGCTTTTAAACACAATTTGCTTTTCCGTGTGGTGTAAAAAATGGCTTAAAATGGGCTTCATATAAGGATTTTTGCGGAAATATCAACGGCGGTGATGGAGTGGGTGAGTGAGCCTGAAGAGATGAAGTCTACATCTAGCTCTTTAAAACTCCTGATGTTTTGGGGGGAAACTCCGCCTGAAACTTCAATTTTGATGTTTGTGGTGCGGATGATTTTTGACGCCTCCTGCATTTGCTCCACGCTCATGTTATCTAGCATTATGATGTGAATTGGGTGCTTTATTGCTTCTTTTACATCTTCTAAACTTTCGCACTCAACTTCAATTTTGGTTTGTAAATTTGCCTTTAAAACGCTGGTGATTGCCTGCCTTACGCCCCCTGAAGCTTTTATGTGGTTATCTTTTATCATTACAAGGTCGTGGAGACCGAACCTGTGATTTTGCCCCCCTCCGCATCTCACTGCGTATTTTTGCAAGGCTCTAAGGGCGGGGATGGTTTTTCTTGTGTCTAGAATTTGTATTTTTGAGCCTTCTAGGGCTTTTTTCATTTCGTTTGTTTTGGTGGAAACTGCGGAAAGTTGTTGCATTAAATTTAACGCCGTTCTTTCTGCAAGGAGGAAGTCCCTCGCATTTGCTTTGCCTTTTAGGATGAATTCTTTGCAAGAAACTTCATTGCCGTCTTTTTTGCACTGCTCTATTACAAAATTTTTGCTCCCGATTGCTTCTAGGATTTGCCTTAAGAAATCTACTCCGCAAAGTATGAAGGGGGCGGTGTTTTTGGATATAAAGTAGAATTCGCAAATTTTGTTTGCAAGCTGGGGTATTGCTTTTGTTGTTATGTCCTCGCCATCTTCTGCTAGGTATTCCAAAATCTTTTCCTTAGATAGTTTCATTTTGTGGAAGCGATTTCGTCTTTTATTTGAGCTATTGCTTTTGCAGGATTTAAGCCTTTAGGGCAGGCGGTTGCGCAGTTCATAATTGTGTGGCAACGATAAAGTTTGAAGGTATCGTCAAGTTCTTCTAGCCTTTCTGTGGTTGCTTCATCACGGCTATCTGCTATCCAGCGATAAGCTTGAAGGAGGATAGCGGGCCCTAGGTATTTATCTCCATTCCACCAGTAACTTGGGCAGGAAGTGGAGCAACAAGCACACAAGATGCACTCGGTTAAGCCGTCTAGTTTTGCTCTATCTTCTTCGGATTGGTATCTTTCTTTTTCGGGGTTTTTATCTGATTTTGTTTGAAGCCAAGGTTTGATGGACT
>JBIKUA010000017.1:0-8778 GCA_044347825.1 Candidatus Deianiraeaceae bacterium
GAGAATGTTGGAGGGTTATAAAAATATACTTTCGGGTTATAATTCAAATTACTCTTCAATTATTCAAAATCGTTTTTCAGAGGCAGAAAATAATGAAATTATATTATTTGAAAAGATAGATTTTTTTTCAATGTGTGAACATCATGTTATGCCATTTTTTGGAGAGGTTCAAATTGCTTATATTCCTAGAGAAAAATCAATTGGTTTTGGCACTATTTCAAAGCTTGTTGAAGTTGTTACTCGTCGCTTGCAGTTGCAAGAAAGAATAGCAAGAGATATAGGAGATGTAATGCAGTTTAGCCCATTAAATCCACTTGGAGTTTTTGTTTCTGTATCCGCTCATCATTTTTGTGTTTTAGCAAAATCTAGTAAAAATTCAAAACCATCTCTTGTAAAAAATTTATATACAACAGGGGATTTTAAGCAAGAGCAAAATCTTCAAAAGTTGAATCTTTTAATAAAATAATATCAAAATTGCAAGAATTATTCTGTATATTGCAAAAGGATAAAGCTTTATTTTGGAAAGTAAATTCAAGGCAAATTTGATAAAGCAAAATGCTGTTATCAATGAAGTTGTAAATCCTAAAACTTGCCACAACGAAAGGCTGTATTTTGTAGAATAAAAATCGTAACAAAGAGAGCAAAATGTTAAAGGCAAGCTTATTAAAAAGGAAAATCTTACGCTAAGGCTACGAGAAAGCCCACAAATTAACCCTCCGCAAATTGTAGAGCCAGAACGGGAAAACCCTGAAAATATTGAAAAAATTTGAAATACGCCAATAATAAACGATTGTTTCAATGTTATTTCTGCAATAAAATTAGTCTTTTCTTTATGTAAAGCTTCACTTAAAAGCATAAGTAAGCTACCTAAAATCAAAAATAAGCTTACATTGTTAAAAATTTTATGTAAAAAAGGAAAGGCTAAAGCAAAAGGTATGGTTGCAACAACAATTTTAGCAAAAAATAAATGCGATGATTTGATGTTGTTTAAAACTCCAATTAATTCGCCAATTATAAGAGGAGAAAAGTAAAATAAAACTGCTAAAAAAGTTCCTAATTCTAAAAAAAATTTTATTTTATTGAAGTCTTCAAAAGTCAATAAATTCGAGATAATTGTAAGGTGAGCAGAGGATGAAACAGGTAAAAACTCCATTACGCCTTGCACTAATCCTAAAATAAAAATGTTAAAAAATTCTTGCATTTAAAATAAAAATATTTAACCCTTAGTAAATTGAAAAATCGTAAAAAGCAAGTATGCAAGTTACAATAAAAAAGGAAATTAAAGCAAAAGGCGTAGGTGTGCATTACAATAAATTGTGCGACTTAACGCTAAAGCCAGCACCAGTTGGCACGGGTATTCTTTTTAAAAGAACTGATGTTATGGATAAAAGAAATGAAATTCTAGCTCACTTCAAAAATATTGATAGCATGTCTCTTAGCACAAGAATTAAAAACGAGGATGGAGTTTTTGTTGCCACTATAGAGCATTTGCTTTCTGCAATTTTTGCCTTTGGTATAACAAACATAATAATTGAGGTCAACTCCCCAGAAATGCCAATAATGGAAGGTGGGGCAGAAGACTTTTGCTTTATGCTTGAATGCGTGGGAAGATTAGTGCAGGAAAAGACCCATACTAAATTTAAACTTTTAAAAGAAATTAAAGTAGGAGACGACTCTAGCTACATCATTGCTAAACCTACGCAAGAGTTCAAGGTAGAGTTTGTAAGTAATTTTTCTTCAAAAGATATTGGAGAACAAAAATTTGTTTATAATAAAAAAGTAGATTTTGTAAAAGATATAGCATCCGCTCGCACAATTGCAAACTTAAAAGAAGTTGAAATGCTTCAAAAGGCTGGATTGGGGCTTGGAGGCAGTTTAAAAAATACTCTAGTCTATGACGAAGAAAGAGTGCTAAATGAACCTTGTCTTTTTAATAAAGATGATTTTGTAAAGCACAAAGTACTAGATTTTTTAGGGGACATTTCTCTTGCAGGAGGTGAAATTATAGCTGATTTTAGTTGCTTTAAATCTGGTCATAGATTGAACCATCAAATCTTGCAGGAAATTTTTAAAGATGAGGCAAATTATCAACTTATATAAATTTTTATGACAAAAGTTATCACGGATGCTAGTTTTACAAAAGAAACACAAACAGGCGTTTGTATAGTGGATTTTTACGCAGACTGGTGCGGACCTTGTAAAATGATAGCACCAATTTTGGAAAAACTTTCTAAAGAATTTGAAGGAAAAGTAAAAATTTTTAAAATTAATGTGGATGAAAATCAGGTTATTGCAAGTGAATTTGGAATTCGCTCTATTCCTACTTTAATTGCATTTAAAGAAGGTAAAAAAGTGGATATAAAAATGGGTGCGCTACCTGAAACTCAACTAAAAGGTTGGATAAACTCACTTATTTAATAATAATGAGGGGTAAATTTATTGTAATTGAAGGCGTTGATTTTACTGGCAAAACTACGCAGGTTAAGAAGCTTTCTGCTTATTTAAATCATCTTGAAATTAATCATATTATAACTCGTGAACCAGGGGGAACAAAATTAGGAGAAAGTGTGAGGGATATTGTTTTGGAAACTAAATCAGAAGATCCAGCAAAAGAGGCTATACTTCTGCTTTTTATGGCTTCTAGGGCGGAGAATATTTCAAAAATTGTTGAACCAGCTTTACAATCAGGCAAGCATGTGATTTGTGATAGATTTTTAGCTTCAACCCTTGTTTATCAAGGCATACTCTCAAATTTTAAGCAAGAGGATATTTTAGAGGCACATAAAAATTTTAATTATAATCTCTATCCAGATTTAACAATTTTACTTGATGCAAAGGTTTCAACACTTTTGGAAAGAAGTTTAAACCAAAAGGGAGAAAGACATAATAATAAGTACGATTTTTTACCACAAGAAACATTTGTAAAGCTAAGAGAAGCCTTCTTAAAAACAGCAGAAATTAAAGCTTTAAATACAAATATAGTAAATGCGGAGAGAAGTGAAAATGAAGTTTTTGATGATATTAAAAATTTAGTTTTAACATGTCTAAAAAAGTGAATTACAAACATCTTTTTACTCCAAAAGAAGATTATCTTCAAAAAATAATGCAAGTTAATCATGCAGGTGAGCTTGGTGCAAAATATATTTATTTAGGTCAACTAAAAGCTTTACCAGAAGATAGAGAGATATTAGAAATGCTAGAATCCGAGCTTAAACATTTGGAATTTTTTGAAGATAGAATAAAAGAAAGTGGCTATAAACCTTCTATTTTAAATCCAATTTGGGAAAAGATGGCGTTTTTAATGGGTTATTTTAGTGCAAAAAATAGTAGAAAAATGGCAATGCTTTGCACTCAAAAAGTTGAGGAAGTAATAGAAAGGCATTATCAAGCACAAATAGATACTTTAGAAGATGGAGAACTGAAAGACACTTTAATTCGTTTCCGCAATGAAGAAATAGAGCATTTAAATATAGGCTCTTTACAAAGTGAAGGCTTTATAAAGGCATCACGCCTCTTTAACTTCATAACTCGCTTTGGTATATTTTTTTCTAGCAGAATATAAAAAAATACTTGCAAAAAAATTGTATTTTTGATATTATAGGTTGAAAAAAACTTTTATATCTTTTTTATGATAAATTCTACTTTGAAAACACAAAATTTAACTAATGGTGTGCAAAGTGGTAGCAAACTCAAGGACATAAATCAATATTCTTGGTTGAAAATAATGTTAGAACAACCTACAAAGGAAAATCTTTCTCAAGCTGGATTTGAAACACTAGAAGATTTATACTTTGAATTAGAGCAATTTATTGATTTTCAAATTGAAGATAATATAATGAAAATGAAATCCTTTGATTTTACTCAAGAAGACTACTCGGAATTAGAAATCTTTTTATCAAATATAGATACTGATAAATTAAACGAAAGAGAAAAAGCTATAATCAAAGGTTTTAACGACATAATAAAATCGCAAAATATATACTTGGAATTAGAAATCGTTTTATCAAATATAGGTAGTAATAAATTAAATGAAAGAGAAAAAGCTATAATCAAAGGTTTTAACGAAATAATAAAATCGCAAAATATTGCGAACTTAACATCACATTCCTCAAGTACATCTTTAAATGATTTTTTATTTCAAGAGTTTTTAGCTCAAGAAATTGAAAGAAAGAATGAGCAATCTTTACCTGATAATAAACCTTTTTATAATTCTTTTGAAGATATAACGGAAGATAAAGAAAGAAAGAATGAGCAATCTTTACCTGATAATAAACCTTTTTATAATTCTTTTGAAGATATAACAGAAGATAAAGAAAGCTTTAAAAATTTAAACCCTAACGACGAAAGTCAAAACGATGATAAAGCCTCTTCTTACTATTCACTTAACTCTTCTAGGGTAGAAAAATACAATACAGAAAATTCAGATAATAATTCTTTTGCAGGCGATATTTTTGCAGGCGATAATTTATTATTCAATATTGCTGAACTAGATAATTCAAGTATAAAAGGCAATGAAGATAATTCTCCAAATTATACAATTAATAATATATCTCAATCTTCTAATCAAAATAAATCTTTAAAATCAAACCAAGCTTCTCAAGTAATATCAAATACATTAGATATTAGTGATAATTGGCTTGAAGAATCTGTAGATAATTTACCTTCTAATTTTTTTCAATCTCCCTTAATTCCTGAAAGTAATGATTCTAAAATAATACCAGATACAATAAACTCAAGCATTACCAATGGAAACAATTCTATTAATGATGATAAAAGAAACAATTCCAATCAATCTATTAATGAAAGTAATGATTCTAAAATAATACCAGATACAATAAACTCAAGCATTACCAATGGAAACAATTCTATTAATGATGATAAAAGAAACAATTCCAATCAATCTATTAATGAAAGTAATGATTCTAAAATAATACCAGATACAATAAACTCAAGCATTACCAATGGAAACAATTCTATTAATGATGATAAAAGAAACAATTCCAATCAATCTATCAATGAAAGTATTAATAGTCAAAAAATAAATCTTTCTAACTATACTAACTTTAATTTAACCACTTCCACGCCTAAATCTAAAATTTCTAAAATAATTCCAAGTAAGCAAAGCAGTAGATTATACGATAGCATGTTAACACCCATTAAACCTTCCACAAAATGTAGGGATAATTTGGAAAGCACTCCTAGTTTTATCAAAAATCAAATTAATGCATTCAACTTTAAATCTCCTGATATTAAGCCATATTATCAAGAATTTCTTAGAAATGCTAACAATAAGAGCTTTGATACGAGAGTAAAACTTAGAGATAAAGTTGATTTAAATGTTGAGAGAGAGCAGAAAAAATCTTTAATGCAAGATCAAATTCATGAGTTAAGGGAGTTAGATGTAAAAACATGGATTGATGGATTTGAAAACTTTTATCAGAATGGAGGTGCTGGAGAAGAAAAAAGATTAGCTGTGTTTAAAAAGCTTTTAAAGCCTGATGTTCACTTAAATGATATGTTTCAGTCTTCAAGATTACAAAAGTTAGCTTCTTACAATCTTCCAAAAGACGAAGAATTGTTTAAATGTTTAAAAAATTATGCATTGCAGTATTTAGCTTTAGTTATTAGTAAAGAAATTGCAAATCAAACTGATACATTGAAAAATACACCTTATGATGCAAATGATTTAATAATGTATTGTAGTGTAGATAGCGTGCAGGATGCTAAAAATAATGTAATGCAAACCTTGAAAGCTTCGCAATCAAATAAATTGAAGGAGGAAGTAAAGCCTCAAAGATCAATTTTAAAATCAGATATTTATGATAATGCCACCCCATTACTTCGTATTAGAAATCGCTAGATGATAAATTTAGTAAAAACTAAATTTATCAATCTACGCTTAATTTAATTGATTTTTAAACTTAACAACTCAACTAATCCTTGTTTAAAGCCATTTTTAAATTTCAAGACTTTTTTCTAAAATAAAAAAAATTTTATTGTTGACTAATCCTCTAAAATATATTTATTTATTCTATCAACTTTTAAATTGAAACAGATGAACATAACCTTTTCATTTTGGAAATACTTCTTAATTGCATATTGGTTTTTTAGCGTCAACGCTTCTGCGCAATTGCCTTCTACTATTTTAACAATAGGAAGCGGTACAAAATCTGGTAATTACTTTAAAATTGGCAATATATTTTGCAGACTTATAAATGCAAGTAAAGTTGATAACAAAATAAAATGCATTACTAGAACCACCGCTGGTAGTTTAGAAAACATCTCAATAGTTCTTACAGATAAAACTTCAATAGGAATAGCTCAGGCGGATGCTATACAAAATCACCCCAGTAAAGATAAATTAAGAGTTGTAGCAACTCTCTATTATGAGCCAATTTTTATTATAGCCTCACAAGGTTCAGATGCTAGAAGTTTTAACGATATTCTAACACAAGAAAGAATTAACATAGGGGCACCAAATTCAGGAGAGAATACAACAGCAAGGCTTTTAATTAAAGAGAAAGGATGGGATAAAAATTCTCTTGAAGAGTTTAGTAGATACGAAATTACCTCTCTACTGTGTCGTAGCATTGCAGATTCTAATAGTATTGATATAACATTTTTAGTTGGTTCTAATCCAAATAATTTTGTTTTTGAAACACTGAAAAGATGTAATGCTAGACTGATTGGCATTGAAGATGATTTTGTGGAAACTTTTACATCCAAATACAATAGTTTTAAAAGTTTTGCTATAACTGCAAACACATATCCAAACCAAAAGGAGGTTATAAAAACAGTAGCAGTTGAGGCGGTTTTATTTGCAAGTGAAGAAGCTTCTCCAAAATTAATAAAAGAAATTTTAGAAAGTATCTTTAGAGATATGGCTTCACTTCAAAACTCAAATTCATCCTTTACAAATAGAGACTTGAGAAGTTTTTTTAAAAATGACACAGGGATTAAATTTCACAAAGGAACCGAAGATTTTTTAAAGGAAGTAGAGCAGAACAAAGTTAAAGCTTTATAAGGTAAATATTATTCAAGTGTTATGATGATTGATAAAGTAAGAGATGCGTTATTAACAGATTTTGGAAAGGCGATGCTATCTGATAGATACTTACTCTCTGGTGAAACATTCCAAGATTTGTTTGCTAGAGTTGCAAAGCATTACTCAGATGATGAAGCTCACGCACAAAGGCTTTATGATTATATGTCTAAGCTTTGGTTTATGCCAGCAACTCCAGTGCTTGCAAATGGAGGAACGGATAGAGGCTTGCCAATATCGTGTTTTTTAAATGAGATGGAGGATAGCTTGCAATCAATTTCTGATATTTGGAATGAAAATGTATGGCTTGCTTCAAATGGGGGAGGAATAGGAACCAATATATCCGCAGTGCGTTCTATAAACGAGCCAATTGCAGGCAAGGGCTTTACATCTGGAATTATGCCATTTGTTAAGGTTATAGATAGCCTTACACTTGCAATTTCTCAAGGTTCTTTAAGGCGTGGAAGTGCGGCGGTTTATCTTGATATATCCCACCCTGAAATTGAAGAATTTATTGATATAAGGAGACCCACAGGAGGAGACTTAAACAGAAAATGTTTAAACATACATCATGGAATTACAATACCCGACAGCTTTATGAAGGCAGTTGAAAGTGGCGATAAGTGGGACTTAAAAAGCCCCGCAACAGGTAAAGTGATTTCAACAGTTTCCGCAAGAGATTTATGGATAAGGCTTTTAACTGCAAGGGTTGAAACGGGCGAACCTTATATATTTTTTACTGATACTGTTAATAATGGCAGAACTGAAGTTCAAAAAAAAGCAGGATTAAAAATAAAAGCCTCAAATCTTTGCTCCGAGATAACACTTCCTACAGGTAAGGATTATCTAGGAAATATAAGAACTTCCGTTTGCTGTCTTTCATCTTTAAATTTAGAATATTACAGCGAATGGGAGGGAGATAAAAACTTTATTCCTGATGTAATGAGATTTTTGGATAATGTCCTTGAAGACTTCATCAAAAGGGCTCCAGCAAGTATGAAAAATGCAGTTTATAGTGCAATGAGAGAGCGAAGTGTTGGGCTTGGAGTTATGGGCTTTCACTCATTTTTGCAAAGCAAGATGGTTGCAATAGAGGGGGTGATGGCAAAATCTTGGAATAAGAGAATGTTTCAGCATATAAAGGCAGAGGTTGATAAAACATCAGTAGAGTTAGCAAAAGAAAAGGGAGCTTGCCCTGACGCTAAAGACTTAGGAATTATGGAGAGGTTTTCCACGAAACTCGCAATTGCACCAACAGCATCAATTTCTGTAATTGCAGGAAATTCAAGCCCCGGAATTGAGCCTTTTGTTGCAAATGCCTTTACTCAAAAAACGCTATCTGGAAGCTTTGTTGTGAAGAATAAATATCTAGCAAAATTATTAGCTTCAAAAGGCAAGGATACTCCCGATGTTTGGTCTTCAATAACAACAACGGGTGGAAGCGTGCAACATCTATCTTTTTTAACGGAAGAAGAGAAGCTTGTGTTTAAAACTGCTTTTGAAATTAATCAAATGTGGCTTGTGGAGCATTGTGCGGATAGAACCCCTTACATCTGTCAAGCTCAATCTTTTAACTTGTTTTTCCACGGAAATGCAGGTAAAAAAGAGCTTCATATATCACATTTTGACGCTTGGAGAAAGGGAGTGAAAACCCTTTATTACTGCCGTTCAACATCTGTTCAAAGAGCGGATACGGTTTCAAACTTCAGCAAGGCGCAAATTAATCCAAATGATGG
>JBIKUA010000018.1:0-8684 GCA_044347825.1 Candidatus Deianiraeaceae bacterium
TAATGAAAAACCCTAATATTAAAGTAAGTGCAACTTGTGTTAGAGTTCCTGTTTTTGTAGGTCACTCAATTAGTGCAAATGTGGAGTTTGAAAATCCATTTGAATTGGAAGATGTTATGGATAAGTTGTCTGAATTTGAGGGGTTAGTTGTAATGGATAGAAGGGAAAATGGAGGCTATATAACTCCTCGTGAAGTTGTAAGAACCACGGGTGTTTATGTTTCTCGTATTAGAAAAGATGGTAGTGTTAAAAATGGACTTTCTCTTTGGATATCTGCAGATAATGTCTATGGAATTGGTGCAGCTTATAATGCGGTAAGAATACTGGAAGAGTTGATAAAGATAATGTAATACTTAAGAGTTTATTTTACCTTCTTAAGACTTTTAATACCTAAAAAAAGCATAAAACAGGTAAAGCATTAACTCAAAATATAGAAAACTTAAATGGAAGTGCAAGACATTATATTAAAGGATTTCACAGAAAATCAAAAGTGTGCTTCAAACTAATTGTATGTTAAAATTGTTCTTTTGGAGTAGTGTTAATTAATATTTGTCAACGACTTTTACTTCATGCTATTGACTATTGCATTTTTTTGCTTTCTAAATATAAAAAATTACATATATTATGTTTAAGGCACTTGCTTCAAAATTTAACGATATTTTTTCTTCACTTTCCAGTAAAGCTATAACGGAGGAGGATTTAGAAAAAGCAATAAAAGAAATTAGAATAGCTCTTCTTGAGGCAGATGTTGCACTTGAGACAGTTAAAGCTTTTACATCATCTCTAAGAGAAAAATTAAAAGGTGAGGAGGTAATTAAAAAAACAAACCCCGTGCAAACTATTATCAAGTTGACGCAAGATGAAATTACAAACATACTTTCCTTAAATCACGAAGGTCTAAAGCAAAATGTAAAACCTCTAATTATTATGATGGTGGGGTTGCAAGGTGCAGGTAAAACAACATCCGCAGGTAAGCTTGCATTTAAATTAACAAAACAAGGTAAAAAAGTTTTACTTACAAGCCTTGATGTGCGCCGTCCCGCTGCACAACTTCAACTTGAGGTATTATCTGCTAGAGCTTCTGCTAACAGCCTTCCAATTATCAAAGAAGAAGGGGTGGTGCAGATTGCAAAAAGGGCAATGAAGGAAGCTCAAAATTATGATGTTTTAATTTTTGATACTGCAGGGAGAAACGAACTTGAAGAAGATTTAATGAAAGAGCTTGAAGAAGTTAAAAAAATCATAAATCCTGCGGAAATTCTACTTACAATGGACGCTCTATACGGAAGGCAGTCCTTAAATCTTGCTAAAGCATTTAACGAAAGGCTTTCTCTTACAGGAGTTATATTAACCCGTATGGAGAGTGATACAAGAGGCGGAATTGCATTTAATATCAAGCATTCTCTTCAAAAGTCAATAAAGTTTTATGGCACGGGTGAGGCATTAGAAGATTTTGAGGATTTCTACCCCGATAGAATTGCAAATAGAGTGCTTGATATGGGGGATGTAGTGAGCCTTGTAGAAAAGGCAAAGGATATAATTGATGAGAAAGAGGCGGAAAAAATGAGAAAGAAGATGGAAAAGGGAAGCTTTGATTTTGAAGATTTTTTATCTCAAATAAAAGGCTTACGAAAAATGGGGGGGCTTTCTAAGATTGCATCCTTCATTCCAGGGGCTTCTAAGTTTGCTGATATGCTTGGCGGAGATAAGCAAGATATCATTTACAAACAAGAGGCAATTATACTTTCTATGACATTAAAAGAAAGGAAAAACCCTAATCTTATAATGAACTCCAATTCACGCAAAGTGAGAATTGCAAATGGCAGTGGCGTTAAATTAATTGAAGTAAACAAGTTATTAAAACAATTTGAAGGTATGAGGCAGATGATGGAAAAATTTGGAAAAATTGACAAATCCTCCCTCGCTAACACTCAAAATATAGAAGATTTAATGAAAAATTTTACATCTCATAACAAGTAAACTAGAAATAACACTTTAATTAATCTATCTAGAAATTACTGCCCTTGATGGAAAAATTTTAGCTTGTTTTCTCACATTTTAAGGATATAAAGTTGTCATAAATCTTCCTCTATTGCTTTTTGTGTTTCTATTAGGCATTTTAAATTTGTGTTTTTTTAAATATCAATGCCAGTTTTATAGAATTTTCAATATATTATAATTGATATTTTGGAAGAGCGAAGCTTTTTATAAGAAAGTGCGGAAAAAATAAAAAAAAATGCTTGCCTTTTTAGAAAATGTGTTTTATTGATTTTTTTAAATCTATGGGGGTGTAGCTCAGTTGGTTAGAGCGACTGCCTGTCACGCAGTAGGCCGCCGGTTCAAGTCCGGTCACTCCCGCCATCATAATTAAGAAGAAATACCTCTAAAGCCAGTTTTACTTTTGCGTTTTATCATCTTTGTTTTTCTTATATTTTCCATTTTTGGCCTTTGCCTTTTTAATTTTTGAGATTTTTTTGGCTTATCTTTTTCTTCTTGAGGTGAATTGAGGTTTATTACCTCTTCCTTTTCAATTAGTTCTATTAAATTTTTTTCATCTAGCTTGTTGCAAGCTTGACGAAATGCGGGAATTAAGTTTTCTGCAAAATATTCTCCACATATTATTGAAGTTTTTGATAAATTTTCCACTATATTAGAAATTTCACAATACCCACCTAGTAAAGATAATGATAAAGCTTTAGGATTATTGATATTTTCTTCACTTAAGGTTGCACGATTAATTAAGTTTTTCACTTGCTCTAAATCTTGTTTTATGCTATAAAAACTTAACAACCAGTTTTGATGCAAATTTCTTAAATCTTTAGATTTTTCAGGTAAAAAACTTAATTCTTGATGTAAAAAAACCACTATATTCTCTAAATTATTCTCTTGTTCTTCTATGTAATTTATTAATGCTAAATTAGCATTTTTTAAACCATTTAAATTGATATCATTATTAAAATTTTTATGTAAATTTGTTTTAGATAAAACACTTCCCAACTTATCAATTAATGAATGAGTAAGATGCCTTCCCCCTTGTTGTGCAAATCCTGACCTCAAACCTTCATATAGTGAATTCAAGATTTTTTCTAAATCAGTTGCTTGCTTTCCTTCTGTCCACATTGCTGGCTTCAAAAGCCATTCAAAAGCTGTTCTACCCATTGCTCTACCAAATCCGCTAATAACAATATTTTTAATAAAATTAGAACTTGTTAAATTTGATGCACTTTGACTTATAACTTCTTTCACTGATTGTTTTATATTCGTGCTATTTATGTTATCAGGTAGGCGAACGGCAAGTATATCAGCTCTTTGAAGACCTTGTTGCATTTTATTAGTTTCAGCAATAGTGCTAAAAACAGATGGGGATAGAGCAATAATAGCCGATTGGCTTACACTAGATAACTTTGTAAAATTTCCTATTACACCAGCAGAAAAATCTTCAGCAGAGTTTGGGGAAAACGGATTTATTAAAAAACCTATCGTGGTATAAAAAATCTTTAAAAAAAATGCTTTAAAAAATGCCTCATATTTATCTTTGCCTTCAAATTGCATTTCGTTAAATTTTTCGTTAAATGAGAATACTGCTTTTTTTTCCATTTGATTTAGTGTATTCCTCGTAGCTCTTTTAATTTTTGCTTTAAAGCTTTCACCTTCCATTCCAAGCATTGTAAATTGGTAAGCTGAATCTCCCAATTTTTTTATTAATTCCGATGTTTCAAATTCACTTGTTCTCTTTATAAAATTTGCTAATTTTTGAGGACTGCCAATTTTGGTTAATTTTTTCTTTAAACTTTCATTTTCTATATAAGATGGAACGAACCTTGAAATGACTTTATCAATTACATTCATTTCTCCAGAAATTCCAGAAACAACAGCCTGAATTGTAAGCCCCCAAACAAATTGCGATGCCAACGCACTCCCAGTTGAAATCTGCACTGAGCTAATCACAGAGCCTGAAATTTCAAAAAGAATAGACCATATCCCAAAAGCTGAAATGTAAGATTGTAAAGTTTTATTAGCAACAATAAACGCCTTCTCGGAAGCGTTTAAATCCCCAAATTTTATAATATTTCCTGATTTTAATTTTTTTTCTAAATCTGATGACACCTGACTATCTTTCTTCAATATTTCAAGTATTTTATTATGAAAAAAATCTCTATTTTGCTTAATTTCTTCCAAGTTAGGATAAATTTTAGAACTACAGCCTTGAGAATGCATTTTACTTTCTAATGTCATATGAAAATAAAAAATCTTTTAAACAGGGTAATTTACAAAATATATATTTAATTTTCAACTAATAATTTTTTTTATATACATTATTCCTAATTTTATCATTTTATCACTTACATATCAAATTTACAATATTATAAAAGATGTAGGTTATTTTTAACGAAACTTTTACTTTATCTGCCATTAAATTTACTACCTTCCTCCTTCTTAAAATATTAGAAATATCAAGCTTTGTAAGTATCTACTTATTTTTAATATGTTTGTTGTTGGCAAAGTATCACAAACTTCACACCTGTTTATAACTTAGGTAGTTTACCATTCCAATCCATTCACATTTTATAAGTTGCTTTTTATTTGCAATCCAAATTTTACTCTTTTTAGAATTTATAAGGGTCTTAAATAGTAAAGATTTAAATCTATTATTGATATAATGAAGTTATTATTGCATTTATGGTAGTTAGAACACAAAAACTATAAAAAAACTTGACAAGTTATTTGTATATTTCAATTATTGTAATGTGTTATAAAAATACACATTAAATTTTTCAAATGAAAAGTTAGAAAATTTTTAAATCAATCTTATGACATCAAAAAAAATCCTTCCTGTCATTCTTTCTGGTGGTTTTGGCACAAGGCTTTGGCCAATTTCCAGAATGCACAATCCAAAACAATTTTTAAAATTAGAAGACGGTAGCTCGCTATTTAAAAAAGCTTTAAATCTAATATTAGGAGATGAATTTCTTCCCCCCATAATTGTTTCACACGAGGCTCATAAGTTTTTTATATTAGATGAAATGCCAAACTTTTCTAACCTCATTTTAGAGCCAGTTGGTAGAAATACATCTGCTTCAATATTACTTGGGGTGTTAAAAGCAAAGGAGATGTATGGTGAAGATTTATCGATTCTTGTAATACCTTCCGATCATATAATTTCAGATAAATCTTTATTTTTAAAATCAATTTATGAAGCCTCAAAAATCACTGATAGTGATATTATTCTTTTTGGAATAAAACCAACTTTCCCAGCAACAGGATACGGATATATTGAAACAGATGGGCTAAAAGTTAAACACTTCAAGGAAAAACCAAACAAAAAAACTGCAGAAAAATTTTTAAATCAAGGGAATTTTTTTTGGAACTCAGGTATATTTATGTTTAATATAAAAAATATTCTAGCGTTATTTACAAATATTTCTCCTAAAACCTTAGAAATTTGCACCAAATCTTTTCTTGAGGAAAAGGAAAAAATTACAACATTAAATAAGAGTTACTTTGAAAAATTAGATGACATATCTTTTGATTATGAGATTCTAGAAAAAGGCAAGAATATTTATTGTATTCCAATGCTTTCTCCATGGTCTGATGTTGGAGATTTACGCTCTTTTATGAAAAATATAAAAACACCAGCAAAGCTTGAAACTCTAAATTCTAAAGATGTAAATATTATATCAGAAAGATTAGTTGCTTGCATTGGGCTTTCGGATATTACGATTGTTGACACAAAAAACGCTTTACTTATTGCTAAAACAGAGAGTTTGCAGGATGTTAAAAAAATTGTTAAATCATTAAAAGAAAAGGAGGCAGATGAAATTTTATTTGAGCATAAAATTTATAGACCGTGGGGTTTTTATGAAATTTTACTTAACACTCCAAGCTATAAAGTAAAGCGTATTTTTGTAAAACCTGATTGCAAACTCTCTCTTCAATCTCATAAAAATCGTTTAGAACATTGGTTTGTAGTTGAGGGAAAGCCAACAATTACTGTTAATGAAGAAGAATTTGAATTAAAAGTAAATGAGTTTATCAACATTCCTTTAAAAGCAAAGCATAGACTTGCAAATAATACCAATCTTCCTGTAATAGTGATTGAAACTCAAACGGGTAATTATCTTGATGAAGATGATATTACAAGGCATGACGATATTTATGGTAGAGCTTAATTATGTTATGTTAATTCATCTTGCATATCGCATTTTCCCAAATATAAGGTCATTTATTTAATTGACTCAACTTCAATTCCAATATGTGGAAATCAACATACAAAAAAGCATAAAATCTTTAAATATTTTGCAGAATAGGTAAAACAAGTATGAGATGGTTTTATGGCTTTAAATATAGTTTAGAAAAAGTCTAGAGGAAAAAATTAAAAAAAGCTTGACAAAATAAAAAGTTTGTTTTCTAGATATCAAAACTTTAAGTGGGTGATTAGCTCAGTTGGTAGAGCATCTCCCTTACAAGGAGGCGGTCGGCGGTTCGAGCCCGTCATCACCCACCACTTAAAATCCGTCTAGTTAAAATTCCCTCATAAAAATTCCCAAAAAACAATAGACATGAAAACACAATATGTAAAATCTTGATGAATATTTTCATCAATCATCCTCTTTTACCCTGTTCTTTTTAGAGTCTTATAAAAATGTTTCTCTTTATTCTTGGAATAAAAATTTAATTTAACGATATTTTTAAAAGCACAAAACTTATATTCTTTTATAATAAAATAGAATAATTGTGAAATGATGATAAAAGTAAGAATTTAAATGTTAAATCCATTTTTAAGAAAAAAATATATTTTTTCTTGCTTCTTGAAAAAAAACTTTTTATGGTTCTTTTAAATTTAATTTATAAAAATGGAAGATATTATTTTATCCGTTGATTTGATGGGTGGAGACAACAAAATAGTAGTGCCTTTGGAAGGCATGAGATGGTTTTTAAAGGAAAGTAAAAAACCTGTTAAGTTTTTGGCTTTTGGAACGGAAGAGGCGGAAAGTTCAATAACTAAGGATTTAAAACCATTTATAGAATTCATCAAAAGTGAAAATTATATTAAATCTGATGATGACCCTATTCTTGCTATGCGTAGAGGTAAAAACTCAAGTATGTTTATGGCAATTGATGCAGTTGCACAGGGTAAAGCGAAGGCTTCAATTTCATCTGGTAATACGGGGGCTTTGATGGCTATTTCTAAGCTTTGCTTTAGAACATTGGAAGGGATAGACCGCCCAGCAATAGCAACTATAGTGCCTACTAGTAAAGACTTTACACTTTTGCTTGATATGGGTGCAAACACTGAATGTGAAGCGAAAAATCTTTATGAATTTGCCTTTATGGGGCAAGCGTTTGTTTCCAGCGTTTGCGGTATAAAAGAGCCTACGGTGGGTATTTTAAACATAGGAACCGAGGAAAATAAAGGTAGGACGCTAGAAAAAACTGCGTTGAGCTTATTTAGAGAAAAGTTTCCTAAGCATATTTTGAAAGATTTTGTAGAAGGTAATGATATAATGGCAGGAAACTGCAATGTAATTGTGACAGATGGATTTTGCGGAAATATTGCTTTAAAAACTATGGAAGGAGCAGGTAAAATGATGGGCGGGCAGTTAAAAAGCTCTATTTCATCTTCTATTTTAGGAAAAATTGGATATTTAATAGCAAAATCCTGCTTTGATAAATTTAAAGAAAGATTTGACCCAAACAATTACAATGGTGGTATGTTTTTAGGGTTAAACGGAATTTCAATTAAAAGTCATGGTTCAGCAAATGCTAAAGGCTTTAAAAATGCTATTGGTGTTGCTTACAGGCTTGCAGAAAATGATATTATATCTAAAATTAAACAACATATTAATAAATAAATGGAATTAAATTTGCTTTCAATATACATTTTTTTAAGCTTCATATTCCTTTTTGGTGGGCTTACTGTTTGTATTAATTCTGCATTTGCCACAACTTTAGCAGGTGGAATGTTTAGCACCGCCTGTGCTATTTTGTATTTTTTTTTAAACGCTCCTGATGTTTCAATGACGGAAGCTTCTGTGGGAGTTTTTTTCACCACTGCGGTATGCCTTATGACAGTTAGAATTACAAGAGTTGAAGTTTTTGAAATGCCTAGCAAAATTAAGCTTTTTTTCTGTATTTTCTTATTTTTTATATTAGGTTTTTACATATATAAAGTATCCATTTTGCTTGGAGAATTTGGAAATTTGCCAAATGTGATGAATGGTTCGGGAGGCTTGCAATTACTTTCATCTTACAGAGATTTTCACATACCAAATGTCATCACTACAGTTCTTGCATCTTATAGAAGTTTTGATACAATGGGGGAGACTGTAATAATATTAACATCTGCCATTGGTATTTTCTTGATTATAAATTTAAAAAATTCAAAATTTACATCTTTAAATTAGTAAGATTTGTGGTAATCATATCCATCAACCACAACTTCGGCATCGTAATTTTGCGGATTATTTAAAATAGTGTAATCATCTATTTTATCATCTTTAGGCTTGCTAGCAGTTTTTTTGCTATTCATCTCAAAAGTTCTTATCTGTCTGTCGATATCTAAATAAAATCTTTCACTTATCAGGGAATTATTTTTTCTTGTATCTTTTGTTTTCTGTATATAATAAGCATTAGAACCTGGTGTTGTTTCTTGTTTAAAGCCATTT
The DNA here is from genome assembly GCA_044347825.1 of Candidatus Deianiraeaceae bacterium. GTDB lineage: Bacteria > Pseudomonadota > Alphaproteobacteria > Rickettsiales > Deianiraeaceae > CAZFPN01. Next base: position 8,667 of record JBIKUA010000018.1, read on the forward strand.
AACTGACCAGATGCAAGC
>JBIKUA010000143.1:0-2657 GCA_044347825.1 Candidatus Deianiraeaceae bacterium
TTTGAAAACACGAGGCTAAAGAATATCAAAAACGCAACTAAAAGCCAAAAACCTGCATCAAACATAACACAATAATAATAAATGGTGCTGTTGATGGGACTTGAACCCACGACCTCTTCCTTACCAAGGAAGTGCTCTACCAGCTGAGCTACAACAACGAATTAAGCTTTTGATAAAAGCAATTTTTTAATTTGTCAAGCAAATAAAGCAAAAAAATTTAAAAAATTTAATTTTTCTGCTTGACAACTAAGATTTTGCATATCAAACTAGTATTATTATGATTTAATTTTTGTAGATGAATAGTAAAAAATTGCCTAGGGTGAATAATGAAATTTTGGATAGAAGTAACCCACAATTTCAGGTTAGATTGCTTGATGAAAATGGTGAAATGCTCGGCGTTTTAAACGCAAAAGATGCTCTAAGAACTGCCTTCAACAAAGGTCTTGATTTAATTGAGATTTCCCCTAATGCAGAGCCTCCTGTTTGCAAAATAGGGGACTTTGGAAAAATCAAGTATGATATGCAAAAAAAACTTGCAGAGGAGCGTAAGAGAAACAAAATTCACGATGTAAAAGAAGTAAAATTCAGCGTTAACATTGCAACACACGATTATGATGTGAAGCTTTCGCATATTAAAGATTTTATTGAAGACGGCTATTCCGTTAAAATTTCTTGTATGATTAAAGGGCGAGATAGAGCCTACGGACGGGATAGATTAGCTCCATTGTTTGAAAAAATCATCTCCGCCACCTCAGAGATTTCAATAGTTTCTGGAAAAGTAGAAGTGAGGGATAATGGGGGCGATTTTACCCTTGTGCCAAAAATAAAAAAGTAAAGATTGATATGTCAAAACTTACAGAACTACAAAAAAAAGTAGTTTTTGAGTGTGCAACCGAGCCACCATTCCAAAATGAATATTGGAATGAAAAAAGAGAGGGTATTTATGTTGATGTTCTTTCAAATAAGCCAATTTTTGCATCCATTCATAAGTTTGACTCAGGCACTGGTTGGCCAAGTTTTTACGAAACAATCTCCCCTGATGAGATAGAGGAAAAAGAGGATTTATCTCACTTTTTAATACGCACCGAGGTTCGCACTAAAGCTGGAACCCACTTAGGGCATTTATTTTTGGACGGACCAGAGGGCAAGAGATACTGCCTTAATTCTGCATCAATTCGCTTTATTGCAAGAGAAAATATGCTCTCTGAGGGATTTGGAGAATTTTTAAAACTTTTTTCAAAAAATGAAACGATAGTTCTTGCTGGAGGGTGTTTTTGGGGTATGGAACATATGCTTCTTTTACTTGATGGCGTTGTTAAAACTAGGGCTGGTTATTGTGGGGGATTTACCGAAAAACCGACATATAAAGAAGTTTCCACTGGTAAAACGGGGCATGCTGAAAGCGTGGAAGTTAGCTTTAATCCCAATGACTTAACGCTTGAAAATTTACTAAAATATTTCTTCCAAATTCACGATCCAACAACAATAAATAGGCAAGGAAATGATGTTGGAAGCCAGTATCGCTCTGCAATTTTTTACTATACGAGTGAACAGAGAATTATAGCCGAAAATGTGCGTTTAAAAGCTGAACTCTCAGGTGTTTTTGGTGGAGAAATTACAACAGAAATATCAGAAGTTATAAAATTTTGGGAGGCGGAGGAAGAACATCAAAAATATTTAATCAAAAATCCGATGGGATACAACTGCCATTTTTTAAGAAAAGAATGGAAATTCTAATAATTTAATTAAACACACCTATTAGTAGACCCATTTTATAAAATTGCTTCACAAGCTCAAACTTCCCTTTATAGTCGTTTGTATTTTTGATGTCATTTGCAATTGAGTGCATCAGGGCGGTAAATTTTGAAATGTTGATATTGCTCAAAATTGCATCCTGTGCTAGAGTTGGTAAATCGTTCCAAGTAACATCTTTGCTCATTTCTGCAACCATATCTTTGTGATTTTCCAATACTTTATTGAATTTTTTTATCGCAATTTTTGCAGTTTCAATAAGATGATTTGTAAAAGAAAGCGGTTTGCGATAATGCGTGTTAAGTAAAGCAAAGCGAATTTCCGCTCCTGCGTATCCTTCGTCCAATAAATTTTTTACCGTCTTGAAATTTCCTAGAGATTTACTCATTTTTTCTCCTTCAACCGTCAAAAATCCGTTATGAACCCAATACCTTGCAAAACTCCCACCAAAAGCACACTCACTTTGTGCGATTTCATTTTCGTGATGAGGAAATTGCAAATCCGCCCCTCCGCCGTGAATATCAAAATCCATTCCAAGTAAAGAGACGCTCATGGCAGAGCATTCAATGTGCCAACCCGGTCTTCCAAAGCCAAAATCGGAGTTCCAGCCAACCTCCCCTATTTCAACTTTTTTCCATAATACAAAATCATGTTCGTTGTGTTTGTCAAGGGAAACTGCAATTCTTGCACCTGCGTTCAAATCTTCTAGTTTGCGATTTGAAAGCTTGCCATATTCTTTAAAGGAATTAACAGAAAACATAACATCTCCACTTTCTGCAACATATGCGTGATTTTTTTGAACTAAAACCTTCACTATATCCAGCATTTTAGCAATAAATTCTGTTGCTCGTGGCTCAAATGTTGGGGTTTGGCAATTAAGAATGGAGGTATCTTCTTTAAATTCA
>JBIKUA010000144.1:0-2653 GCA_044347825.1 Candidatus Deianiraeaceae bacterium
AAAATCCAAGCTCGGTTTTAGGTACTTCAAAACCTATAAAGTACTCATTTAGGGAAATATTATTATCCTTATCTTGATATTTGCCTCTGTAGTAATTTTGAACCACACCCAATCTAAAACCACCAAAAGAAGAGGATAAGCTGATAGTATTGTAATTTTCTCTAAAATCTTTAATTGCAAATGCATTCCATATTGTTGCATTTTCCCCAAAAATGCTTACCGTTAAATCATCAAGAAATGTAATTGTATATTGCGTGCTTAAGCTAAGACCTTTTTCACTTGCATCTAGAGTGTTGGAAAATTGATTTTTATAACCAACAGAAAAAGCAATAACATCTCTATTTGAAAGCCCTACAAAACCTTCCACATTAATAGAGTGAGACTTAAGAGCCGTAGCGCTTCCTGCCTCTCTTCTACTAAAGCCGTTAGGCACTACAAGACCTTCAATTTCTCTATCTTTTAAAAAAGGTTTTTTGTATAATCTTGAATTATCGTTTCTAAAAAATGCACTTTGAAATTTTATTTTCACATCTTCCAAAGACATTATATCAAAAGAAAACATCAAGCCTAATTTTTCATCTAAAATGTATCCTTGATTTAAAAAAGTTCCTGAAACACCATACCAAGTATCGTAAAAAGTATCGCTCCATCTTTCGCTACCAGCACCAAATTTAGGAGAAATTTTACCTACATAAATTTTAGACTTGTTAAAATTAAATAACATCGCAAGTTCTTTTGTTAAAAGAGAGTTGCCTTCAAATGGTTTTTCTTCCTTAAAATCTGTATTTGTTAAATAAAGTGGTGTAAAAGTGGCTCCTGCAATTTTTTGCAAACCAAAGTTTGTATGTAGTGAAAAAATTTTATTAAAGTTTAAATCTAGGTTTAAGTTAGATTGTGTATAAAGAAAACTTCGTTTTTTTTGAGGTTTACTGCCTGAAAGGGTATCGTAAAAAAGCTCTGTTTTTAAATCAAAGTAAATAAATGGGTATAATGTTGAGATTTTCTCCTCACTTTCATTTGCAGTGCTTTTTACATATGATTTTATATTTGCATATGCATTAGAGGCAAATAGAAATGTCAAAATAATACCTAAAAGAGGTTTTACTATCTTTAATTTGGTTTCCATACTTGAGTTTTAAATGGACTAGAACCTCCTTTTGTTTCATAAAGAGAAGTTTTAGAGTTGTAAAGTTGGTGATTTTTTGGCAAGTATTTTACTTCTGAAAGCGTTACATCAGGCACATATGATTTTTGCCATTTGTATTGCTTAAATGTTTGACATACATCTTTTGCATCAATTTGATAATGCATAAAAGGATGCCACTCAGGAGAAATTTTTGAAGCTTCCACACTTCCGTGATACAAACAGTATCTTTTTTTTCTACCTAGATAATCCTTTTGTTTTAATTCAAAAAATTGATTTCCGTATTCATCTTCCCCAACCTTTTCTCCAAAAAAATTGAGATATATTTTAACTAAAAATTTCATCATAAATAAAGTTAATATGCCCCATTTTGCGTTTTGGCTTAATGCCATCTTTACCATAAATGTGAAGCTTTGCGTTTTGTTTGTCAAGAAATTTTGTTGCTAAATTTATTTCTTCTCCAATTAAATTTAACATTTCGCCCTCAAACAATAATTTAGGCTCTATAAATGGTAGATTTGTTACCGCTCTTATATGCGTTTCAAATTGAGATGTAGTGCATAAATCTAGTGAAAAATGCCCAGAGTTATGAGGTCTCGGTGCCATTTCATTTACGAGTATATCACCGTTTTTGAGAATAAAAAATTCAACCGCCATAGTTCCTACAAAGTTTAATTTGTGTGCAATTTTACCTGCCATATCTTTGCATTTTTGCTTCCAAGGTGTATCCTCAGCTTGAATGATAGAGCGATGAAGAATTCCTTCTTTATGAATATTTGTAGGAACTGGAAAGAATGCAATTTTACCATCTTGCCATCTAGTTAAAATGACGGACGCCTCAAATGCAAATGGAACAAAACTTTCTGCAATTAAATCTTGATTAAAAGGGACTTCGTCATTTAAATCCGTTATTGATGAAATTACAAATTGCCCCTTACCATCGTATCCGTTTTCTGTTGTTTTAAGGATAAATTTACCATTTTGAGCTAAAAATTCAACTGCCTCTTCCTTGCTTGTTACTCTACTGAATTTTGCAGTTTTTACGCCACTTTCCAAGAAGAATGTTTTTTCTCGTAATCTATTTTGAGATACAAAAATTGCATTTACATCTGGATGTAAGCGGTTTTGGAGTTTTTGCTCTATAGCACGCAAACTTTCATAATTTAAACTTTCAAACTCTATTGTTAAAAAGTCGCAACTTTCTGCAAAATCAAGCATTTTTTGAGTATCATCATACTTCCCAATAACACTTTTATGTGCAAAAACCGTAGCGGGAGAGCCTTCTTCATTTGAGTAACAAGCTGTTTTAAATCCAAGTAAATTTGCAGGAAGTATCATCATTTTACCAAGCTGACCTCCTCCAATTATCCCTATTGTTTTGCCAAAATACATAATCTAAAATGCAATTATAAGTCCTTATAAAAATCAAATTAAGCTAAAAGTCAATAGCGATTAATACAATAATGCACGATTATATATAATTTGACTTTTAATAAATAAAAATAATTT
>JBIKUA010000145.1:0-2636 GCA_044347825.1 Candidatus Deianiraeaceae bacterium
ATAAATCCTGCTAAAACCATTGAAGAATAGCAAATTATCACGGCTAAAAGGAGTAGGCGGGAGGCTTTTTGCCCTAATTCAATTATCCCCGGTAAAACGAGAATAAGCACAACAAGTGGAACAAAAAACGAGATAAATTGGGATAGCAAATCACTCACCGTAATTAATCCTCTTAGGGTAAAAACTCCAACCGCATAATTTGTTAAAAACTTCCCAGCTAATGAGCCAAAAAGTATAGCAAAAATTATTTTAAAAATTAGCGTGCTAGCTTTTCTTTCAGGCATAAAATCATTTGATTTGTCATTTTTTCTATATCAAATTTAGGGTTAAAGCCCCACTCTTCTTTGGCAGATGTGCAGTTCATATTTTTTGGCCAACTATCTGCTATATTTTGAAGTATAGGGTTAACTTGATAGGATATTTTGAAGTTTGGAAGCACTTTTTTTATTTCTCCTGCAAGCTCTCTCGGGCAAAAACTCATAGCGGAAACATTAAACGCATTTCTGTGCTTTAGCCTTGCTCCATCTGCCTCTATTAGTGTAATTACTGCATCAATTGCATCTTCCATATACATCATATCAAGGTAGGTATCTTCCTTTAAGGGGCATGTAAAAGAACCTTCCGTTAAGGCTTTATGGTAGATATCAACTGCATAATCGGTTGTTCCTCCCCCTGCCATTGCAGTGTGGGAAATCAGCCCCGGAAACCTAAGCCCACGGGTATCCACGCCATATTTTGCAAAGTAATAATCGCACAAAAGCTCCCCCGCAACTTTGCTAATGCCGTAAATTGTGTTTGGGCGTTGAATTACATCTTGCGGGGTGTTTTCTCGTGGCGTATTTAAGCCAAAACTTGCAATTGAACTGGGGGTGAAAAATCCTGCTTTAAACTCTCTTGCAAGCTCAAGAGCGTTGTAAAGCCCTCCCATGTTAAGTTGCCATAATTTTTGAGGATTAGCCTCACCGCTAGCAGAAAGCAAGGAAGCTAAGTGAACGATGTAATTTACCTTATATTTCCTCATTAATTCTGCAAAATTCTCTAAATTTAAAACATCTAAGATTTCAAAAATTCCATCAGAGCAGACGGCACTCCCTTCTTTTTTGAAGATATCACTTGCAATTACATTTGAGCTTCCGTAGAGGCTTCTAAACCTTGAAGTTAGTTCCGTTCCTATTTGACCTAAAGCTCCTGTGATGAGAATTTTTTTCATAACTTTTTCTAACGCATAAAATTTAAATTAGAAGTTTATTATAAAAATTAATTGTCAAGATTTTTTTAACAAAAGTTGTAATTTAAAATTTTACGGACATTATCTAGTTTTTAAATGTGTTAAGTATAACAAGTTTGCGGTAGTTTGCTAGCATTTCTTGAAAGGCTTTGAATAGCTCTAGTTTGTATTCGTTTAGAGGGTCTTTTTGAGCGTAGGAGCGGAGGGAGATTTTGCTTCTTATGTTATCCACGCCGTAGAGATGCTCCTTCCAGCTGTAATCTAGGCATTTTAGAAGTATGAGTTTTTGAATTTCTAGATTTTGGGGTTGTTGCATTTTTTCGCTATACATTTGGTTCACAACGATGAGAGCCTTCTCTTTTAGTTCGTTTGCGTCCCCTTCTAGCGCTATATCGCTGGAAACATTAAACATTTGCTTTATCACGCTTCCTATGTCAACTTCTTCTTCGTCTTTGGTTTTAATGAGAGCTTCAAAAATTCCCTCTAGTTCTTCTTCAATTATATCGTTCATTTCTTCGTTTATGATATCGGCATTTTTAACTAGAGAAAGGCGTTTGGAGTATATAATTTGCCTTTGTTCGTTTAGCATATTATCATATTTTAGGAGGTTTTTTCTTACTTCAAAATTGTGAGCCTCAACCTTCTTTTGTGCCTTCTCTATTACAGAATTAAGCCAAGGATGTGCCATTGCCTCCCCCTCTTTAAAGCCCATTTTAGAGAGCAATCCTTCTAGCATTTTACCGCCAAAAATTCTAAGTAAATCATCTTGAAGAGATAGGAAAAATTTGGAATATCCAACATCCCCTTGCCTTCCGCTTCGCCCTCTTAGTTGATTATCTATTCTTCTACTTTCGTGACGCTCGGAGGCGATGATGTAAAGCCCGCCTGCATCTTTAACTGCTTGTGCCTCGGCTAAATGCTCTTGTTTTATCTTGTTGCGAGCCTCCTCACCTGTTATGCCCATAAGCTTTTTTTCAAGATTTCCGCCTAGCATTATGTCCGTTCCTCTTCCTGCCATATTGGTTGCGATGGTAATTGCACCTTTCCTGCCTGCATCGGCGATGATTTCTGCCTCTTTTTCGTGCAATTTTGCGTTTAAGACATTATGTTTAAGTCCGTTTTCTTTAAATAATTTGGAGAGAGCCTCGGATTTTTGAATGCTCACAGTTCCAATTAAAATAGGTTGACCTTTGGCGTGCAATTCTTTTACAGCTTCTAAGATGGCGTTGAATTTTTCTTTTTCTGTTTTGTAAATTACATCGTCTTCATCTACACGCATCACTTTTTGGTTTGTGGGAATTGAAACGACATCAAGTTTATAAATTTCTCTAAATTCTTCTGCTTCTGTTTGTGCGGTGCCTGTCATTCCTGCTAATTTTTTGTAAAGTTTGAAGTAATTTTGATAGGT
>JBIKUA010000019.1:0-8603 GCA_044347825.1 Candidatus Deianiraeaceae bacterium
CTTTCTTTTAAAATTAGGCAAAAGAAACGAATTTTTAAGGCTTTTTTCCAATCATCCTTCTGGGCTTTCTATTCGTCTTTTTAAAGTAGGTTATTTAAATAAAAAGTTGCCATTTTTAAGAGGTTTTTTTCTTAGAAATCTTTATCATTCAAATTTAGATAGTCAGGTAATTACATACATATACGCTGATTATTTATTTCACAAAGGTAATGTAAAAAAAGCTGGAGAAATATTAACAAATTTCTTAAAGCACAAAAAAATTCTTATGTCTGATATCTATTGTAGCTATCTTATGAATATGCTGGCTATTAAAATTGAAAGAAACATAAGCGGTGAAATGGCGGAGGATTTTATTTTAGATTATAAAGAAAATATTGAAACATACAATGAAAGTAAGAAAAAATAGATCTTTTTTAAGTCAAAAAATTGATGAGGTTTTTATAAAATTAAAAGACTTTACCTTTCAATGTGCAAACTTCTTCTCTACAAAAACAGGGGAAGTAGCTTACAACATTAATGAAATAAGGCATAAATCTAAAGATTTAATAGGTTCCAATTTGCAACTTGCTGAAACTCACTTACAAAATAATAACCTCTTTGATGCAAAACTTAGATATAAAATTGTTTTAAAATTAGACAAAAACAATGTTCAAGCTTTGTGCGGGCTTGCATCAATTTATTTTATTCAAAAAAAATTAGATAAAGCGCAGGAATTATTAAAAATAGCTCTTGAATTTGCAACCGAGGAAGCAAGGGAGGAAATTTTAGAACTTTTAAACACAATAAACGATGTTAAATTAACAAATATAATATGAAAAAAATCTTATTTTTATTACTCTTTCTAATTAATATAGCATACTCTGATGACGATTTTAGAGACGAAGCAGAGCCCACAACAACTAAAAAAGTTATTTTAAGAGAAAGCAACCTGTCAAAACAGTTTAGTATTGCAACAATAAATGGCTTTTTCATGTTGGATAAATTTATTGTTAGACCAATATCTACTGTGTATCGCAAATCAACAACAAATAATTTTAGATTATCTGTAAAAAATTCATTACAAAATATTTCTAATGTTAAAAACACTGTAAATAATGTTTTTGTCTTTAGTCATCAAAGGTTGGTTGCTTCCGTCTCTTCAGTTGTTTTTAATACAAGTGTTGGTTTGCTTGGCACACTAGATGCTTCTACAAAATTTAATTTAGAAAGTGTAGAAACGCGAGCTGTTGATATTTTGCGTTTTTACAATGTTCCAGAAGTTTATTTTATTATGATTGGCCCTATTCCATTAACCTTTACAAACACTTTATCAATTGGATTTGAAAATGCTAAGGTGGGGGGTTTATCAATTCCCACAGGACTTGTAACTGATTTGACTTTCGGATATATAAACGACAGAGCGGTAAATATGGAGGAATTTGATGTATTCACGAATTTAAAACCTGAGATAGTGTATGAAAATTTTAAAAATCAAACATATTCAGATGCTAAATACTTCAAATTAAATAGAAGCCCTTTTTCAAAAAAACAACTTGCATTAAAGGAATTTTTAAAAGAGAAAAATTTATAAATCTATTTTATTTTGAAAACAAATGGAATTTTAACAACGCTCTCCACCCCTCCTCCAAATTTATTTTTTGCAGGAATGAACTTCCATGATTTTACTGCATACATACTACTGTTATCCAGCCTTTCGTAACCGCTAGATTTGTAAAGAATTACATCCGTAACTTCTCCATTTGGGTTCACTCTAACAAGCAAAATTACTTCACCCTCCTCCCCTTCTTTTTTTGATATAATTGGATACTTTGGGGGTGGATTATTAAGAGTTGGGTCTTCATATAATGCCTCAGTAACTGCTGTTTGCATTTCTATTTGCCTTTGCCTTTCTTCCGCCTCCCTTTTTTCTGCTAATTGCCTTTCCTCAAGTGCCTTCTTCTCTTTTGCTAATTTTTCCTCTAACTCTTTTTGTTCTTGTTCCAATTCATCTTGTTTTGGAAGCTCTTTATTATCTTCGCTAGATTTTTCTGGATTGCTTTTAAACTGCTTTGCACTTAACATTATTGAGACGGCAAATTTTGTATCAACTGCCGTTACAGGGTTTAAAGTTGGAATTAAAAATTCTTTTACAGTAAAATAAATCATAACGGCAAGCACATAAAAGCAACAACTAAAAAAAAGCCGATTTTTTGTGTAAAATAAATTCAAAATAAGATTAAAAAATACTCTTTTTTAATAAATCACTTCTTTTTTGCTTGCAAGTTATTTTTTTACATTATACTAAAATTTATGAAAATCAGGAAAAATAAATTATGTTGACTTTAGATTTTATACTAAAAAACTCAGAATTATTTCAAAATTCAATGCGTAAAAGAGGGGTGAGCTTTTCTATTGATATTTTTGAAAAGCTGGAAACAGAAAGGAAGGATTTAATTTTACAAACACAAGATTTGCAAGAAAAGAAAAACAAAATTGCAAAAGAAATTGGGGCAAAAAAAGCTAAAGGGGAGGACGCAAGCGTTTTGTTAAAAGAAGGTGATTTAATAAAAGCAACTTTGCCAGAATTTGAAGAAAAACTAAGAGAAAAGGAGGAAGAGATAAAAAACTTTCTACTTACAATTCCAAACATCTTAGATGATGAAGTTCCAGAAGGTAAAGATGAATTTGACAATATAGAAGTTAAAATGTATGGCTCAAAACCAGATTTTGATTTTACACCAAAGGAGCATTTTGACTTACTCCCAGAATACTTAGATTTTGAAACAGCTTCTAAAATTTCAGGTAGTCGTTTTGTGATTTTGAAGGATAAACTCTCTCGCCTTGAAAGAGCCTTAGTCAATTTTTGTTTAGATGCAAACACTAAGGCAGGGTATAGCGAAACATCAGTGCCTTATCTAGTTAAGCCTCACGCCTTTGTAGGCACAGGACAGTTGCCAAAATTTGAGGGAGATTTTTTTAAAACAACAGATGGTTACTTCCTCATTCCAACTGCCGAAGTTTCTTTAACAAATATGCTAAGAGAAACTCTTGTAGAGGAAAAAAACCTACCAATAAGGCTTACATCTGCAACTCCTTGCTTTAGAAGTGAAGCAGGAAGTGCGGGGAGAGATACAAGAGGTATGATTAGGCAACATCAATTTACAAAAGTTGAGCTTGTAACAATTTGCTCGCCAGAAACTGCAGAAAATGAGCATCAAAAAATGCTTAAAACCGCAGAATACATCTTGCAAGCTTTAGGGCTTTGCTACCGAGTAGTGCTTTTATGTGGGGGAGATATAGGCTTTGGAGCTAAAAAAACATTTGATATAGAAGTTTGGCTTGCAGGGCAAAATGCTTTTAGGGAAATTTCTAGCATTTCAAATACTGGGTCGTTTCAAGCACAAAGAATGAATGCAAAATTTAAAAGAGCGGAAACAAAAAAGAATGAATTTCTACACACATTAAACGGCTCCTCTCTTGCAATAGGAAGGCTGATGGTTGCAATACTTGAAAACTACCAAACAAAAGATGGAAGAGTAAAAGTTCCAGAAGCTTTAAAAGAATACTTACCTTTTGATATTATTTAAAAAATGCGTTTTTTAATTCTTTTCACTCTAACAATCTTCACTTCATTTGCAAATGTAATTAGAGATAATATCTTTAAAAACTTTTTTGAACATAAAGAGCTTGAAACTTTCAAAACCGAAGCTTTTAAAAGCCAATCTCAAGATTTTAACCTTCCAACTTCTATATTAAAATTAGATGGGGAGGAGTTTAAAATTGCACTTTCCTTTATTTTTATAAATCAGTCAAATTTAAATTTTGCAAGTTTAACAATGAAAGAGCTTAAAAATTTATACCTATTTAGCTCTAGCTTGCCAAAAAGAGATTTTGTTTTTAGTCAAATTAAAAATTATATTAAAGCTTTTAAAGTTTCTAATGATGATTTTGAAAGTAAAATGTCAGAAATTGAGGAAATGATATGGTTTTTTGTAATGACGGAGCATAACGGATTACTCCAGTTTCTTTCAAAAAACAAATTGACAGTTCAAGATTTTATAACTTTTGTAAGCGCAAAAAAAGATTTTAATTATTTTAGAGATATTATAATCCCAAAAGAAGAAGAACCCTCGCTTTTATTATGGGATGGAAAAGTAACGAATGCCCTTCCTTTAATTTTGAATTTACCAGATGGAGAAGCTAAAGATACACTTTTATCAAGAATTTTCTTTCAAACTAAAAATCCTAAATATTACGAAGTTGCAAAAAAAATGATTGCTAGAGAAAGCTTTTCCGACGATGGATTTATGTATGATTATATCAAGTATCTTGCAAAAACAGAGCATTATAAGGACGCTCTACTGCTTTTAAATAGAGTTGAAATCAATCCTAGCAACCCTCGTTTTAATAAATTTTGGCGTTTAATGGAAGAGCTTTTTCGCTATCATATGGAGCAGAAGGACTATTACAGTGCTTTTGAATTGCTAAATAAAATAAATTTAAGCGAGGATATTAACTTTGCAATTTTTGCTCGTGCAAAATTTTTGGCAGGTTTTGTAGCGCTTAGGTTTTTGAAAGATCCTGAAAAAGCAATACCATTTTTTGAAGCTATTTACCTTTCTAAGTCTGCCAGCGTCTACACTAAATCACGGGGGGCATTCTATATTTATTTATCCTACAAATCTTTAGGAAATAAAGGAATGGAAAAAACTTGGCTTATTAATGCAAGTAAATTTCTCAACACATTCTATGGAATGCTCGCACTAGATACTCTAAACGAAATTGAGCCAGTAACATTTTTTGGCACCAACAAGTACACGGAAGCAAAAATTAAAGAGGCTTTAAAAAAGCGAAATGAGGTTCATAAATTTTACTTTGACGAATTTTTAACAAAATATTATGCTAATTCTCAAATTAATTTAAATGATGTTCTTGCTTCTCTTCGTCAAAATGTTAGCTTTAAGATAGGTCTTTTAATGCTTTTAATGGATAGACCAGCAGATGCAAACGGCTTTTTTGCTATTAGCACTTCTCAAATGTCTCTTCCTGAAGTTAAGTTGGCGTTTGATATTTTAAACTTTTATATAAACCAAAATAATATAAAAAATGGCAAAATGATTTTAGAAACTTTTTCAAGTAAAGCATCTAATCAGGGTGCTATATTGGTGGAAAGCTACCCTCTCCTTGATTTTATAGTCAACGAAAAAAACATCAATCCAAACCCACTTGTGCATGCCATTATAAAGCAGGAGAGTAATTTTAAAATACAGGCAATATCAGGGCCGGGGGCAATTGGTTTAATGCAAGTTATGCCTTCAACGGGAAGGATAGTTTCTAAAAATGCAAGCTTAGTGTTTGACTTAAACCGTCTTAAAAATGACTATAAATATAACATTCAAATTGGTGCTTACTATCTTGATGTTTTGTTAGGAAAGTTCGGAGGCTCTTACCCTTACGCTCTTGTAGGATACAATGCAGGACCAAATAGAGTTAATTCTTGGAAAAAGCGATATTTTGAAGCTGAACCAGAAGATATTGATGATATGTTAAATTTTATAGAAATGATACCTTTTACGGAAACTAGAGAGTATGTTTTTAGAGTAATGGAAAATGAAGTAATTTATAATTATTTAATTGAACATCATTTTTTAGGCTCCCTACTTCCTCTTGAAAAAAAGGATAAAGATTTTAATGAATTGTTAAAACAATATCTCCTGCAAAGTAAATTTAAAAGTCAAACTTCAAATAAAAAAGTTACTAAAAAAGAGAGGCGTCTCTCAAAACAAGATAAAAAAAATAAAATTTTTACTTGATAGTTTATTTTCTTACTATAACTTTTAAGTAGATTTTTTAAAGGGATATGAAAATTAAAGATGTAACAATTGGTTTAAAACCTTCAACAACAATTCTAGTATGTGTTGCTATAGCATTTTTTGGAGTACTGATTTTTGCAAATACACCCTATTTTAACCCAAGAGTAAATAATTTTGGATACTTGATAAATATTTTTTATAAAAGTGAAATTTTTGCATATTTAGGGTTTTTTAGCATTATACTTTTAATTTCAAGGGGCATAAAAGTGCTTGACCTTTCAATTAAATCAACCGAGTGGTTTGAAAACAGAAAACGAATAGCAAAAGGTTGGCCAACAAAAGAGGAGGAGGTGACTTTAGAATCTATTTTTTACTCTGGCATTAGCTTTGATGAGCTTTATAGATTTATCCAATTCATTTACAATATAGGCTATATAGCTTTTACAGAAAACAGTCAAGCAACAGTTCAAACCTACACCCTTCTTGCAAGAAACGATAATGATGGATATTGGCTCTCTTACTTTAGATTTTCACAAAGAGAAGCAGGTAGAATAAAAATGCTCTACGCTATAATCTCAAACTTTATGGAAGTTTTAACAGGAGACCCATCCTACAAAAAAGAGTTGAAAGACCAAGCAATATCCGACCCTGAATTAAAAAATGTGGATACAGAGAAGCTTTTAATTGGAATTTTAGATAAAGAATATGCAAAAAAAATATATTACATTTGCGAAAAATACTATAAAATGATTATAGATAAAAGGGTAGAAAAAAAGAGCCTTGAAGATATTTAAAGATTAGATTTTAGCTTTTGTGCTTTGTATTCTCTCATTGTCATTCCATCTTTAAAATTTCTATTAAACGACTTGCTTTCGTTTGGAAAATCTAATACGGGTGAGTTTGTTCCACACTGATAAATATCAACATTTGAAAATATATCCAAAGATTCGCCTACAAAGTTTTTGAAAATCCAACCTTGATAGCATTGAAATACGCCTAGTTTGCCTTCCATTAAAGCACACCGTAGTGTAATTTGAGTTGAAAATTCATATTTTACGCCTTGATAATCGCAAGTTGCAAGGCTTGCAGAACAACCTTCATCGTTAGGATTTGCCTGACAAAAATCCACTATTTCCTGAATTGAAAGTTCAACATTATCTAAAATATTAATTATTGCATCTTGTATGCTTTCGTAATTAAAACTCACCTCCGCTAAATCTTCTTTACAGTTTGCAAGGCATTTATCATCACACAAAGCAACATTGTTATCCGTCACTCTTCCTGCCCAATTACCACCATCGCAAGATAGCTTTGTTAAACCATATCTACCCTGGCAATTCAGTATTGTGCCTTCAGGAAGCTTTGTTGGCGAAGTATTATTTGGGAAAGAGCAAGAATTCTTTATTGAAAAACAAGCACCTCCGTCACTTTTCAAAAGACCATTTTGTTCGCAAGTAACTTGAAAAGTATTTCCGTTTCTAGTTGTTTGACCTTCAGGGCAAGATACAACACTAGAGTTGCCAGGTAATATTATATCTTGAGAAATTTGATAACCTAGTTGCCTTAATGGAGATATATCGCACTTTTTATCACAGTAATGCTTTTTATCTCTTCTAATAAATCCCCCATTATTGCAAGCTAATGGATAGCTTTTTGTAGGGTCAAAATCTAAATTTCTAGTAGTTCTTTTAGCGTTTTTATCTCCACTTTCACCAAAAACATAGCTATCATCAGAGCAATTTGCAAGAATTATTGCACCGTGGTTTATTGGATTAAAATTATTATCTAGTGTTTTAATAGGAAGCACATCACCCGATGGCAATGTGATGGATTTAAGATTAATCGTTCCAACCTGAGCAGGATAGCAAGGAGCTTTATATCCACCATCACTCACATTAGGCACATTAGAAGTTGGATTGG
Organism: Candidatus Deianiraeaceae bacterium; assembly: GCA_044347825.1. GTDB lineage: Bacteria > Pseudomonadota > Alphaproteobacteria > Rickettsiales > Deianiraeaceae > CAZFPN01. Next base: position 7,713 of record JBIKUA010000019.1, read on the forward strand.
CCAAAACTTTTATAGTAAAAATGGCTAAAAATAAACTTATTTTAAACAAAAATTTATAACAATTATCACTAAACAAAAAAAACATTAATTTTTTTTAAAAATACTTGAGAAAATAGAAAATCAATTTTATATTAAGTCAATTGTTTTTTTAGTTTTTTAAAAAAGATGTTTAATGAGAGTGTAAAATTGACGGTTTCAAAGCAAACAAAAATACATAACACAGCAGTGTTTTTAGGGGAAAGTATTTCAATAGAAGATAATGTAGAGGTGGGTCCTTATTGTGTTATTAACGGAAATGTAAATTTAAAAAAAGGAGTAAGGCTTATAAGCCATGTTGCAATTTCAGGTAATACAACAATTGGGGAAGGCACAACTATTTATCCTTTTTCCTCTATCGGCTCCATTCCTCAAGATGTTAAATATAAAGGTGAAACATCTTACACGGAAATTGGCAAAAATAATGTAATAAGGGAAAGCGTTACAATAAATGCAGGCACGGCACAGGGAGGATTTTACACCAGAATAGGCAACAACAACCTACTTATGATAGCCTCTCATATAGGGCATGATTGTCAAATAGGAAACAACTGCATTGTTGCAAATAATTCTGGAATTGCAGGGCATGTTGTAATTGAAGATAATGTAATTGTGGGAGGAAATTCTGGAATTCATCAATTTGTGCGAATAGGTAGAAATGCAATGATAGGAGGAATGAGTGGAGTTGGCGTTGATATTCCTCCATTTTCACTTTACACAGGAAGTAGAGAAAATAAGCTTCGTGGCTTAAATCTTATAGGGCTTAAAAGGCACGGCTTCTCTTCAAGTGAAATAAAAAATATAAAATCTGCATATGAATTTGTATTTTCTACCTCAAATATAACAGAGAATGCA
>JBIKUA010000020.1:0-8554 GCA_044347825.1 Candidatus Deianiraeaceae bacterium
CAATGCTAGGTTTTGGAGTGCTTGATTTTGTGAGATATACGGGGGATTATGTTATAAAAGTTGAAGATAAAAAAGTGACTCTTGATAGATTTTCCCGTTATTTGGACGCTCAAAAAAGGCAGTATATTTATCGTTTTGGTTCAGGAATTATTGAGAGTTTGTTAAATAAAAAGGAGTTTTCTGCTATTATTGTTAAGCAAATGGCCGACCAGCTCTTAATTGCAAAAATGCTAGAGGATAATGGGGTTGTAATAAATAAAGATACTGTAAATGAATACATCCTTAATCATCCTCAATTTCAAGGAATGGACGGAACTTTTGACGAGAAATTTTACAAAAATTATATAGCTCAATTGGGCTTTAGCGAGGAAGCTTATATAGCCGACCAAATCTCTGCCATTCAAACCAAGTTTTTAACTCATTTTTTAAGCCTTAATGAGGTAACTTTTTTAGATAATATCGCAAAAAAAAAGATAATGGAAGAAAGGCAAAAGCGTAAAATTGAAGTTCGCAAATTAAAGTTTGAGGAGCTTAAAAATACTGATGTAAGTGAGCAGGAAATTTTATCTTATTACAACAAAAATCGTGAAAAATACACAACAAAAGAAGAGAAGAAAATTTTGATTGCTAAAATTGATGCAGGCTCGTTAAATCAGGATTTTATTAAAAATGAAGATATTATTAAAGAGTATAACAAGCAATATTTGTATAAAAATCAAAAGGTTAGCTTTTACAAACTCTCCTTTCCTTCTTTAGATGAGGCAAAAAGAGTTGAAGATTTAGTAAAACAAGAAGGGCTTGCGTTTACGGATGTTGCGAGGGAGAATTTAGGCTTGAAATCTAGCGAAATATACTTTGCAAATCTCTATTATAAGGATTTAGACAGGGATTTTGCAGATGCAATCTCTTCGCTTTCAAAATCTGATATATCTCCTACTTTTTACGCCAGTGGGCAATATCATATTATAAAATTGGATGCAGTTTCTACATCTAATGTGCCAAGTTTGGAAAGTGTTAAACCTAAGATAATTCAAGGTTTAAAATCTGCAAATTCTTGCTCTAATGTGGAAAAAATCGCTCAAAAAATAAGCGATGAAGTTGATAGTGGTGAAACTTTACAAAATGCTCTGCAAGGCATATCTTCCACAACTTTGATTATTAAAGAGGGGGAAAAATCTCCATTGCCAGAAAATATCTCTAATTTAATATTGAGCGATACTGATACTTACTACGCTAAAATTGTAAAATCTAAACCTTGTGAATTTTATGCCTATAAGGTGGAGGAGGTTAAGCCTCAATCTTACAAGGATATTGAGAGTGTTAAGGGGTTAATTTTGGCAGAAATTAACAGTGCAAAAATGAGAAATGAGGCATTGATAAAGGCAAATAATTTAAGGGAGAAGCTTGTTAATGCTAATTCGTTTGATGGGGAGGCTTTAACTATCACGCAAAATGCGGACTTAAATTTTGCTTCAAAAGAGCAACTTGGTGTTATATTTAATGCAAAAGTAGGTGATGTTATGCCACCTTTTCTCTCTAAAAATGGAGATGAATTTGTTATTGTAAAGCTTGTTGAGGTGATTGATTTTGATGAAAGTAAAATTTCAACGAAGGATTTGAAGGAAAAAATAGAAGCCTTGAGAAATGAGGAAAGAGATGCCATATTAACGGCTTATCTTGAAGAGTTGAGGAAGAAATACAGGGTTAGTATCAACCCTGCTTATTTGTAGAATTTTGAGATTTTTCACTATCTGCATGAGAGTGAGCTCCTCCTTTTTTACCTGCCTCGCTTAATTTTTTATGGGTTTCTTCGGATATGTTATAATGCCCCGTCTCATCTTTTCTTGCTTCGCTTCCTTTTTTACCTGCTTCACTCAACTTTTTGTGGGTTTCTTCGGAGATTTTATAATGCCCCGTCTCATCTTTTCTTGCTTCGCTTCCTTTTTTACCTGCTTTTGAGTGTTGTTCTGGGTTTCCAAAATTTCCTTTTCCAGAATGTTTTGTTTCTTGCTCGTTATTTTTTGCTTCAGTTAATTCTTCGTGCGTTTTGTTGTTTGTTGTCATAGCATTAAAAATTAATTTCTGCAATTGCAGGTTGTAATATAAAATTTATTTGTCAAGTGTTTTTTTAAATTAGATATAGTTGACCGTGAAACACCTTGCCCTTCTTCAATTGATTTTATAGATACGAAGAGGTCTTTTAAACAGATGAGTCGTTCAAAGTAATCATAAATCTCCCTTTGGGTGAAATTTGGAGTATGCACTTTCCAAGGTTTTTGCGTCAATTTTTACATACTTTTGAGTTGTGGAGAGGGATGTATGACCTAGTAGCTCTTGCATGCTTCTTAAATCCCCTCCGTTGCTTATTATGTGAGTTGCAAAAGAGTGCCTTAGGGAGTGTGGGCTTGCAAATTTGGGCAACCCCTTAATATGCCTTTGGTTTTGCATTATTTTTTGCACTTTGCGGGGCGAGAGCCTGATTGGTTTGTAGGTTGTATTATCTCTCTTTTCCTCAATAAATAATGGATAATCTGGTAGTAGTGCTATTGGGCAGGATTTGATGTATTCTTCAACAACGCTCCTTGCTTTTGGTATTAATGGTATAATACGCTCTTTACCGCCCTTACCAAGCACTTTAATGAAGTTTGCGTTTCTATCAAAATCTCGTTTATTTAATGAAAGCACCTCGGAAATACGCATTCCTGTGGAGTAAATAAGTGTTAAAACTGCGATATTTCGTTTTTCTAGCCACCCTTCTTCGCTTCCAAAATCTAGCACTTCTTCAACTTCATCAAGGCTTAATGGTTTGGGTAAGGTTTTTGGCAATTTAGGGGGATTTAGCTTTTCTGCCTCTATATTTGTGCATATTTCGTGCTTTTTTAACATAGAGTAGAAGGATTTAATTGAGGAAACCATTCTTGCGTTTGAGCTTGCCTTTATTCCCTCCTCTTTTCTTGAGTGGAGAAACCTTCTAAAGTCGTTCACGGTTAAGGTTTGGTATCTACTAAAAAAATCTTCAAATTTAAGAAATGATTGTATGTCAAATAGGTATCCGTCAATTGTATTTTTTGATAGTTTTTTAACTTCTAAATGAAGCTTGAAGCTATCTAGCAAGTTCCCCATAATAAAACTTAGAAAGGCTCTTATTTGCAAAGAGCCTAAAAAGAAACTAGATTATTTCTTTTTAATTCCTTTTGAATTTTTAACAAACTCTTTTAGTGTTTTACCAGCAGAGAATGTAACAACATTACTAGCAGGAATTTGAATTGGCTTGCCTGTTTGAGGGTTGCGTCCGCTTCTTGCTGCACGGTGTTTTACTTTAAAAGTAACAAAACCTGTAATTGTAACATTCGTTCCTTTTGCAAGAGAATCCATAACGGCTCCTTGAAATGCTTCTAACGCTTCAGATGCTGCAACTTTTGTCATTCCAGCTTTTTTTGCGATAGCATCAATGATATCTGTTTTGTTCATAGTTTTAAAAAATTAATAACAATATAATAAAAAAGAAACAATAAACGCTTTTCTACAAAGTATTTACAAGTAACTTTTTTACTTACTATTAATGCTAAACACAGGTTTTATAAAGTTGCAAGCTTTTTTTTGCATTTTTTTAATATTTTTTATAGAGAATTACTAGAGTGTTAAAATTTTTCCGCAGAAGTATGCTATAAAACCGTCGTTTTTTAAAACAACTTGAAGTTTAAAAAATCTCTTTATTTGCCCTTACTAAATCTTCCTCTACATCTACACTAATGGGTTTAAAGCTGACAATAGGGGTAAAAATTGCCATATCATTTTCAATAGCACGCAGTTGCTCTAGCTTTTCTCTCAATTCCAAAGGAGATGGAGCAAGGGAAACAAACTTTTTAAGTGCCTCCTTTCTGTAAGCATAAAGCCCGATATGTTCAAATAAATCTCCCTCTCCAAAAGGTGCTAATGTGCGGGTAAAGTAGAGAGCTTTTCCAAAACTTTCCCCTCTTTTACTGATGATTGCTTTCACGATATTAGATTTTTCTGCTTCAGATTTATTCTCTATCTTTACTACAGGGGTAGTGATGCTTGCCTCGGGAATTTTTGATAATAGTTCAAGCGTTTGCATTATTACATCAGTTGATATATTTGGCACATCTCCCTGAACATTTATTATTGCATCGTAATTTGCATTTTGAATTTGATTGAAAGCGGAGAAAATTCTGTCTGTTCCTGATGGCAAGTTTGGGTCTGTCAAAAACGCCTTTCCGCCTGCGTTTTCAATAATATTTACCACCTTTTCGCTATCCGTTGCTACAAAAACATCAATTCCTTCACATTTTTTGCAAGCTTCAAAAACACGAAGTATCATTGGCTTTCCGTTAATTTCTGCCAAAACCTTATTTGGCAAGCGAGAGGAGCCTAATCTTGCTGGTATAATAATGCACGCTTTCATAGTAAATTAAATAAAATTCCTAAAGATAAAATAATTGTAGCAAAAAAGTTTAGTTTAAACATTTTGAAGAATGTTTCCCTACTACTTTTTTTGATTAAAACTGAAATAAGGGTAAATGAAAGTATAGGGAAAATAACCCACTTTAGCCCTGAAAAATGCCAAAAAATTAGCACGAGTAGAAGATATATTGTGCTTATTATGTATAGTATTTGCTTGTATTTTTCACCAAAAAGCACAGCAGTGGATTTAAGCCCTATTTTTACATCATCTTTTGCGTCTTGCATAGCGTAGATTGTATCAAAAATTACCGTCCACAGCATTAGTGCAAGATAAAGCGGGATAATTTGCCATACAAAATGCTCGCAAACGGCAAAAAAACCTGCTAAAAAGGCTATTCCATATGTTAAACCGAGAAAGAATTGAGGAAAGTGGGTAAATCTCTTGAAAAGTGGGTAAGTGAAGATAAAAAGGAGTGAAATTATGCAAATTATAGCCACTCTAAACGGAAGTGTTAATAAAACGGCAAGCCCTCCTAGAAGCATCAACAAAAGGCATAAAAACGCTTGCTTTAAGGTTAAAACGCCACTTGCGAGAGGTCTCATCTTTGTTCTCTCTACTTTTGCGTCAAAATTTCTATCTAAAACATCGTTAATTACGCACCCCGCACTTCTTGCAAAAAATGCACCTAGCATGAATTGTAAAAAAAATAAAGGTTTTAAATCTCCTCCAAAATAACCTCCAACTAAAAGCCCTAAAATGCAGTTAGCGTAAAGCAAAAGCCAACCTGCAGGGCTGTAAAAACGAATTAGGTTTAGGTAGTTTTTTATCATCTTCCTTTTTTAAATTTATTATAAAAATAAATACTTTTATAAAAAATACAATAAAAATTTTACTTGATAAAAAAATAGGTTTCTCTTATTTATTATTACAATCACAATTATCTACTGTAATACATTTTAAACTCTAATGGATGAGGAATTTTAGCAAATTTTTCAAGTTCCTCCCTCTTCATTGCAATGTAAGAATTTATTACATCTTTTGTAAAAACTCCTCCTTCAAGCAGGAAATCGTGATTTTTCTCTAAATTCTTTAACGCTTGCTCTAATGAAGCGGGCATTCTTTTAACGGAAGCATCGTGAGATTTATAGAGGTTTTGGTCTCTTGCTTGCTCTGGCTCTAGCTTTCTTCTCACTCCATCTAGCCCTGCCATCAACATTGCACTAAGCATTAGGTATGGGTTGGATGCTGGGTCTGGAAATCTAGTTTCAATTCGTTTTGAGTTTTCGCCTTCTGAATATGGAATTCTAATACCTGCGGAGCGGTTATTTGCGGAATATGCAATCATCGTTGGAGCCTCAAAACCCGGGATTAGCCTTCTGTAGCTATTAACCGTGGAGTTTGAAAAGGCGGAAATTGCCTCTGCATGAGCCATAATTCCTGCCATATAATGCATTGCAATTTTAGAAAGCCCTGCATATTCGTTGCCTGCAAATAGGTTTTTGTTTCCCTTCCAAAGGGATTGATGAACATGCATTCCACTTCCGTTATCTCCAAAAATCGGTTTTGGCATAAAAGTGGCGGACTTTCCAAAGCTTGAGGCAACATTTTGAATAACAAATTTGCATTTTTGGGTGTTATCCGCTGTTTTTAAAAGAGTGCTGAATTCAAAACCAACTTCGCATTGATTTTGAGCCACTTCGTGATGGTGAATGCTTGCTTCAAGCCCAACTTCCGCCATTATTGTTAAAATTTCGCTTCTTATATCAAAGAGGTTATCAATGGGTGGAACTGCGTTGTAGCCTCCTTTTTTGCCTGTTCTATGCCCTAAGTTGCCTCCCTCAATTTGCATTCCAAATTGCTCTTCCATCTCGGAGCCTGAAAGCTTAAAAAAGCACTCAAAAGGGGAGATTTTAAAACGCACATCATCAAAGATGAAGAATTCGGGTTCAACGCCAAAAAATGCACTATCTCCAATCCCTGATTTTTTAAAGTATTCTTCCGCCATTTTTGCGATGTTTCTAGGGTCTTTAGCGTAGGGGAGCTTTGTTAAGGGGTCAATAATGCTACAAATTACCACGCCTGTTGCTTGCACGCAGAAAGGGTCTATGAAGAAAGTTGAGAAGTCTGGTTCTAGAATTATATCGGAGTTTTCAACTGTTTTCCAGCCTTTAAGGGAGGAGCCATCAAAGGTAAAAACTTGACTTAGGGACTTCTCACTTGCATTATTTAAGGCTCTGGTTACTTGATGCCATTTGCCTTCTAGGTCGGTAAATCTAAGGGATAAAAACTTGATTTCTTGTTCTTCTATAATTTTTAATACGGATTGTAAGTTGGTGGGTTGTGTCATACTGCAATTAAGGTTTAATTTTTCTAAAATTAATATTTCTTTTTGTCAAGTATGTTTTGAAAAATTTAATTGTTGTTTTTTATGTCATCTAGTATTTCCTTTTTTATTCTAGCTTCAATTAGCTTTAAGCCATACGGAGTAAAGTGTGTTCTGTCAGCATAATAAGAATGGTTTTTTGTTCCAATAGGGCAATCTTTTGTATTGCAAACCAGATCGGAGATATTGATAATTTTTAAATGAGAATCTGAAATATGGCTAATAGCGGAATTCAATTTAGCAACTCTATCATTATGTTCCTTTCTAGATAAAAATACATAATGGAAATTTTTGGTTTTTATCATTTGATTATAAATGTCTCTTGCTTCTTTAGAAGCAACAAAATCATAAATAAGGTAAATATTAATATTGTTTTTTAGTAAATTTTCTATCAATTTAACATTAATTTGAGTAAGAACAACATTTTTAATATTATTTTGAATTATGTATTCAAAAGACTGTTCTGGATAATCTGTGCAGTTTTTCTTGATATCGTGACATCCCCATCTTGCAAAATACTCCCCCGCCATTCCATATTCCTTAAATATAGGAAGTATAGCACTTGACATACTATCCCCCGTTAATATGAATTTTGGTTTCTCTGTAGGATTGCCTATTTTTGTTATATGAACTATTTTACCATCAACTGCAGGTTTATCAAAATTCTCATCTATATTCCACACAAAACTCCTCTTCAACTCCTCACTCATCTCAAACCTCTTAGGAAAGCCCTTGTTCTTTTTTGTAATAACATTTGCAAAGTGGAAGAGTGCAATAAAGAAGGCAAAAGCAATTAATATGTGTTTATATTTTATCTTTTCCTTATTTCTAAATGGATTTTCTACAAACTTCCAAGTAAAGTAAGCTAGCATAAACACCAATACACTCCATAAATACCATTCTGTTTTAGTTATTGCCTCCAAACTTGAAGTTCTAACTAGTGCAAATATAGGTTGATGTAGTAAATAAGCAGAATAAGAAATTAAACCTAAAAGTCTAAATGGTTTAAAGCTTAATATCTTATGAGTTATTGTATCTTTTGTAGTAAAAAGAATTAAAAGAGCAGTTGCAATTATAGGAAGGAGCATTCTAAACTGTAAGTTGTTTATCTTTTCGTGTAAATAGTGGGTGGAAAGTAGTATTGTAATTAACGATAAAAGAGAGATTAAGTTATAAACGAAATTAGAAGATACATTTACAACCTTAGAGCTACCATTAAAGCCAAAGTTTAGGCTAAAGTTTTTTATTTTTACTTCCTTTATAAAAGCAATTAAAGAGCCTATTCCAAGCTCCCAAAATCTAGTGTGTAATAGATAGAAGTTGTGAGTTGTGTTTTTAAAAACAAAATTTAAGAAGAAGGATATTATTACCAAATAGCTAAGCAATACAAATATTTTATTCTTACCTATCTTCCATAGAATTATAAATATAAGAGGAAGTATTACATAGAATTGTTCTTCAACTCCTAAAGTCCAAGTGTGAATTAGGGGAATGAAATCTGTTGCTGTATCAAAGTATCCCCCTGTATTATTTGCAAAGAATATGTTTGATATTGCAAATATAGCTCTAAGTGCAGATTTAGTGTAAAATATAAGCTCTTTTTCTTGCAAGTGGTAGTATGCAAAAGGGAGGAATATCAAAAGTGTGAAAATAAGCATAGGAATTATTCTTCTTATTCTTCTTTCATAGAACTTTTTTAGTGTAAATGTTCCTTCCTCCTTTTCTTTTAATATTATGCTTGTCAT
>JBIKUA010000021.1:0-8476 GCA_044347825.1 Candidatus Deianiraeaceae bacterium
ATATTATAATGAAAGGAAAAGAGGTTTTTGTGCATGCGGTTAAGAAGATGTCCGATTCTATTATGGGATTGATTGAAAGAAACGGACTTTCCAAAAATGATATTAATTTTGTAATAGCTCATCAAGCGAATGTGAGAATTTTGGAAGCAGTAGCTAAAGGGCTTGAAATGCCTGAAGAAAAATTTATCGTAACTATAAACAAGCACGCTAACACTTCGGCAGCGAGCATTCCTCTTGCTTTGTGGGAGGCTTTAAAAGAAAATAAAATAAAAAGAGGGGATAAAATAGTTCTTGAAGGTCTAGGTGGTGGGCTTGTTTGGGGAGGTGTTCTTCTTAAGTGGTAAATTTCCCTTTTAGTTTAGGATTGCTTTAAGAGGGTATTTCTATTATTGCCTATAATTTGTAAAAGCTTGACTTTTTCCCACAACATTTTTTCCCACAACATTTTTTAGATTTTCGTCTCCCTGTATCTTACTCTCTTGTGGCACTTCCTTGAAAGCGATACCTTTTTCCTTAAGAGCATTCTTTACTGCTTCAGCTTCACTTGCATCAGCGCATCTTATAACTAATGTTTTAGGACTTTCCCTTGTAAGGCAATTGATGTTTTCCATATTAGCACCTTTTTGTTGAGCTGATGTCATAATATTGCCTAAAGTTGTGCTACCAACTGGAATGTTACTTTCTAATGGGTTTTCTACAGGAGTAAATTCACTGAAGTTTTTATTATTTAGTTTATCTTTCTGAGAGTTTGGTTTTTCACGATGTGTAACAACGATATTTCCTTCTTCAGTTTGAGGTATAACATTATTTTGCTTAGGTTGAGATGTGATATTTCCTTCTTCAGTTTGAGATTTATCTAACGACTGTCTTTGTAGGTAAGGAGGATTTATCTTAGATTGATGACGATTAGAGTTCTGCATTGTTTCTGCTTCAAGTTGCACTTTTTTTTGAGTTAAATCTCCATCTATTGATTTTAACAATGTTTGACCAGTTGAACTTGTATTAAAATATATCTCTTGCTTAACTTTTGTTTCCAGTAAAATATCTCCCTCTTTATTGAAGTACAAATCGCTGTAATGTTGAGAAATGTTGTTTTTAAGTATAATACCGTTTCTTACTTCTGTTTTTTCATCATTTAATTTTGTAACTCGGTAATTGCCGTCATTATTCTTGAAAACAGATATTATACTATCATTTTTAGAAATCCAGTTAGGATAGTCGTTTTTATCAACTTCTGTAAATTTACTTTTCAATAGTTGTTCCTCTCCTTCTTGTGTGATGTTAGATTTTTTGTTGCTTATAATTTTGTCTATTATGGAGCGATTAGGTTGCATAGTAGCAATTGGCAGAAATTCTTCTATAGCTGTTCCAGAAAGATCTGTTACATCTTTCATAAAAAAATGTGTTTTATCCCCAACTTTTAGCGCTATAGGTGTGCCATAATATTGCAAATCATCATTTATTAAACCAAGTTTTGAGTTTGAGTTTGGCTTTAAGTTTGCGGTAAATTTTACTTTTGAACCCTCTCCATACTCACTGATGCTTCCACGCAATATGCCTTCTGGAATTTTTTTGAGGTCGACTGAATCAATCGGTTTAACCTCAATATCACCAAGATAAGTTCCTATTGATTGTATTTGATTTTCACGATCTGTCGTTGCCATAAATAATAAATTTAACTATTGTGTATATAGGATTAATACTTTTTACCTAAGGTGTCAAGAATATTTTTTAATTTTTTCATTTTTTTCTTGCATTTTAAAAAAATACCTTTTATCACGATGTATTATTTAATGAATTAAAGCTATGGCAAGCCCGCTTGACCAATTTAAACTAAAAACCGTTGTAGAAATCAAGCCCTTTGGAATTGATTTAAGCATTACAAACTCCACCGTTATGATGTTTGGAATTGTTGCTTTTTTAATTCTATTTTTAACATTTTTAGTTAGAAAGCTAGATGTAAAACCCTCTAAATCACAAGTCGTTGCAGAAGGTTTTTTTAATTTCATAACAGGTATGATTTCAAGCAATGTGAGTTATCAGGCTAAAATGCGTCTTTTTCCGCTTGTTTTCTCCATTTTTATGTTCATTTTATTTTCAAATGCGTTTGGCGTAATTCCTTACACATTCACCATTACAAGCCACATTTCCATTACTCTTGCAGTTGCGATGATTGTCTTTGTTATTATGGTTGTAGTTGGAATTAAGAGGAAGGGAATTGGCGGATATTTCCACAGTTTTGTGCCTAGCGGAGTTCCTCTTGCAATTGCACCTTTGATTTTTGTTATTGAATTCATCACCTACTTAATTAGACCTTTCACACTTGCATTAAGGCTTGCCGCAAACATGATTGCAGGGCATACAATGCTTAAAGTAATTGCAGGTTTTGTGGGAGCGATGGGCTTTTTTGGAGTTGTTCCTATTTTATTCATAGCCATTTTAACTGGTTTTGAATTCTTCGTAGCGTGCTTACAGGCTTACATATTTTCTATGCTAACCTGCATTTACCTTAACGAAGCACTAGCAACCGAGCATTAATAAAACAAGTATGCCATTTTTTACAGATACTGCGATAAAAGCTTTAAATTTAGTTTTTTGCCTTTCAACTTTTTACAAAGATAAAACAGCTGAAATGTTTGCAAATTCACTATCTTTTCTTTTTGAAAGCCATTTAAAATCTTTTAATCCTGCAAAAGTTTCTATTGTTGAATTTTCCGAAGGTTTTGTTAGTATTTTTCTAGGCGATGCAAAAGAAATGCTAAAAAAAGATAATCACCAAATACAAGTTGTTTCAGTATCCCAGCTTTGCAAAATAATTGCCGATATGGCACTTGAAAAGAGATTTTCCTTCTTTTCTTTGAAAGATTTAAGAAACAACGAAGTCTTAAAATTTGCCACGATGTCCGTTACTGGAAGCCTTGAAATTCCTCAAGTTGCCTCCTTCTTTTTAAATAAACACAAAGATGTAGACGGAGCAATCGCACTTGGAATAATCAAAAAAGGAGCTACCGACCATAACCACTATGTTGCAACAGAATGCATGAGAGGAATTGGTGAAGTTGCCTTAAAATATGCAGTTCCATTCACAAACGGAATAATAACTGCAGATACAAACGAATTAATAGAAGAGAGAATATCAAAAAATGGGCAGAACATTGGCAAGCACGCCGTGCAAACCTGCCTTGATATTATCTCTTTAAAACGCAAAATGGAAACAATTTTTTAATATATGTCTTTCGCTTTAGAGCTTAAAAGTGAGCTTTTAAAATATAACTTACTAAATCACCCTTTCTATCAAATGTGGAATGAAGGTAAAATTTCTCTTTCAACTTTGCAGGAGTACTCTAAACAGTATATGTTTCAAGTAAAAGGCTTGCCAACTTACATTAGCGCAACCCACTCCATCACCGAAAACACCGAAATGCGTAAAATTTTAACCGAAAATTTAGCAGACGAAGAAATTAACGGGGAGGATCATGTATCTCTTTGGAAATCTTTTGCTAAAGGTCTTGGGCTTTCCAACGAAGAAATTGAAGCATCTTTACAGTCCACTTCTATTAAAAACTTAGTTGCAACTTGCAAAAAATATGCTTCAAAATCCTCCGCTTCAGGTTTTGGGGTTTTATACGCACAAGAACACAACTATGCAAACATTGCAACAAGCAAAAAAGAAGGTTTAGAAAATCACTTTGGTATGGCTCAAAATAAAGAAGCAACAAAGTTTTTTACAGTGCATGAAAAGGCAGATGTTTGGCACGCAGTACAAGTTTAAAAGCTTTTAAACAACTTAAATACTGAAGAACAGAAAGAGGCTCTTGAAGCGGGAGTTGAAGTAATGAAAGCACTTAACGGATTTTTAGACGAAATGCTTGCACTTGAAGGCAAAGCTCATTGCTAATATTCTGCACGAAGAAAGTAAAGCCCTTCTGGTGATGCAAATTGAAAAAATCTTTTAAATGTTGGATTTTCTAACGATTTTCTCAAAATCTCTTCATCAAACTTCCCTCTCACACAATCTACACTTGCACCAATTATGCCTCTAACCATCTGATGCAAAAACGATTTTCCACCAATTTCTACCTCAATTATTCCTTCAGCTCCAAGGTTTACCTTAACAAAATCAACCGTTTTAATTGGATTTTTAGGATTTTTATCAATCACCCTAAAATCTTCAAAATTATGCGTCCCCTCAAAAATTTGCAAAACACGAGAAAGTTTTTCAACATCAATTTTATAAGGAATAAACCACGCTCTATTTTGATAAATTGGGCTTTTAAAACTGCGATTGAGTATTTTATACTTGTAAATACGGCGCTTGCAGGAGTATCTAGCGTGAAAATCATCACTCACTAACTCCGAGGAAATAGCAGAAATTCCCTCCCCCCTTAAGTGATAGTTAAGCCCCAAAGCAAACTTCCCCGTGGGGAAATCAAATTCAAAATCCGTTTTTACATTCAAAACCTGCCCAAAAGCGTGAACTCCAGCATCCGTCCTTCCGCAAAAATTCAATTCTCCTACTTTTCCGCACAAAAGCTTTTCTAGTGCAGCACAAACCACATCTTGCACCGTCCTCTCACCACCTTTTTGAGCCTGCAAACCGCTATAATTTGTGCCATCATATTCTAGCACAACTTTGTAATTCCTCATAAAACAAGAACTTTCTGCCCCACCGAGGTGCCGTTTTTGATTTCTCTAAAGGCTTTTTCCGCATCTTTAAAATTGTAATTTGAAATTTTTGGTTGAATAACTTTTGCCTGAATGCTCTTAAAATACGCGAGAGATGTGGTTACTAAATTTGTGTAATCCGTGATAAAATTACTCATAGAAATTCGTGTTGTGGTTATTGATTTTTCCCTTTGAGCCTCCAGCGTTAGCCTTGTGGGTTCGCCAGTTATCACCCCAAAAGAAAGGAAGAACCCCCGTGTTTTTAAGGCTTGAAAGGCAAAACGTTCGGCGTCCCTCCCTAAGCAATCAAAAAAGAAATCCGCCCCTTCACCTCTTGTTATCTCCCGCACCGCATCTACAACGCTCTCTTTTTTGTAGTTAATTATATGTTTTGCCCCATTTGAGCGGATGAAATCTTTTTTTGCATCCGAAGAAGTTAGTGCGATGAGTTTAAACCCCGCTTTTGTTGCAATTTGCGTGATGATGGAGCCAACTCCACCACTTGCCCCGCTCAAAATTATGCTTGCAGGGGGCTTCATAACAAAAACCTTTCCAAGAAGTGTGTAGGAAATAAGCCCTTTTAAGAGGGTTGCACCGTCCTCGATTTCACAATATTTTGGCACGGGCATAAGGTAATTTTCATGCACAGAGCGGTATTTCACAAACGCCCCCGGATTATAGGTTGCATAGCACACTCTATCGCCAATTTGAAAATTTTTAATTCCATCTCTTGAAGATGCAACCACAATTCCACTTGCTTCAATTCCAAAAATGCCGTATTTATTAGGGTTTTGCACACTTCCGTCTAGTACTTTAATATCATCATAATTTAGCCCAAGTGCCTTTTGCTCTATTATAACGGAGCGAGGTTGAAGTTTTGGGTCAGGAAAGTCCTTATATAAAACGCCCCTTCCTTCAGTAATTATAGCCCTATTCATAGTATTCTTCTATCAAAATTTTGTTTTCTTTTGAGGAAAAAAACAGATTTGCCCCAAAGTTCACCGCAACGCTTAAGGTTAAAATTCCAAGCAGTAGGTTTATTATCTTCCTTTTGCCAATTTTGAGTGAAATTACCGAGCTAATTTGCGACCCAATTGCAGAGCCAATAATTAAAAGCGTCCCGAGCATTACATCTAAAAGACCCGTCTTGAATATGTGAAAAAGCACAACAAGTGTGGTTATAATCAAGATTTGAAGCAGAGAGGTGCCAACCGCAACATCGTTTTTCATCTTCATAATTGAAACCATAGCGGGAACGAGAATAAAACCTCCGCCAACCCCCATCATCACAACCAAAATTCCCGTAAATATGCCAAGAAAGATGGGTATTAACGCCGAGCATTCAACACCTGCGGTGTGAAAATTCATCTTAAATATCTCAAATTTGTGCTGTTTGTATTTTTCTATTTTAACGGATTTAGAGAAATAAGTTCTAAAGCTCATAAAACTCACAACGGACATGAGAGAGATATAAAAAAAGGAAATTGCCATATCAAGGTTGCCAATGCGAGAGAAGGCTTCAAAAATTATAGAGCCAATATAAGAGCCAATAACCCCTGAACCCGCAAGCATAAACCCAAGTTTGAAATCCACTTTTTTAGGCTTTATTCGTGGGAGAATGCTAGAAAAACTAGTGCCTACAATTTGATGTGCGGAAGTTGCAACGGCAACCGAAGGCGAAACTCCAACTAATGTTAAAAGTGGAGTTGAAATAAAGCCTCCCCCAATGCCAAGCAAACCAGACATAATGCCTGATATAAAGCCAATTCCAAGAATTATTAAGGCACTAATTTGAACTTCAGCAACAGGAAAGTAGAGGGCAAAAAGGTTAGTTATCATAATCTTCCTGAAAATTTGAAATCCGCTCAATTTTTAAGAGACTAATTTTACTCACATCTTTTTGAAGGATGGTGAATTTAAAGCCCATAATTTCAAATTCTTCGCCTTCTTCAGGAATTTTCTCCGCTCTTTCAATTACAATTCCTGCCATTGTTGAGGCTTTTTCGTGATTAAAGTGAGAGCCTATTTCACGGTTAAAATCTCCAATTTGGCACTCTCCGTTCACTATCCACACATTTTCTTTTTCTTCTATAATATTTTTGTGTGCTTCGTCGTGTTCGTCCTCAATAGTTCCTACAATTTCCTCTAAAATATCTGCAAGGGTTACAATTCCCATCATTCCGCCGTATTCATCAACTACAATTGCCATATGGCTACGCTTCTTTTTAAACTCCATAAGCTGGGTTTTAAGCTTGATGTTTAGCGGAACAAATAGAGGTTTTAGCAAGATAGATTTAATATCCTCTTTCGTGATTTCCTCTTTTGTATTTAGCAGAACTAAAAAGTCCTTAAGGTGCAAAATTCCTAGCATTTCGTCTGGTGTATCGTCATAAACAGGAAGCCTCGTGTGAGAAGTTTGGTTAATAAAATCAGCAATTTCCTCAATTGTGCTTTGAATATCAATCATATCACAATCTTTCCTGTGCGTCATTACGCTTTCAACATCCATTTCCACAAGGTTTAACACGCCTTCTAGCATATCTTTATCGTTTTTAATAAAAGCACCTTGAATGTGTTGATATTCTATTTCCCCCCTTAAAGTTTCAAGAGCTCCCTGAGTGTTGATGCTTTTTTTAAAGCCTAAAGATGATAGGAAAAACGCTACAAATCTATTAATTATGGAAACTATAGGTCCCAAAATTTTTACAAGCACGGAGTAGAACAAAATTAACGACATTGAAATGCTTTCTGGCTTGTTTATTGCGATGGTTTTAGGAGTGATTTCCGCAAAAATTAATATGATGAAAGTAAGCAAAAATGAGCCTATAAGTGGGGCGTACTCGTATATATGCCATTCTTGAGGGATATGCTCAAGAGCGATGATTGTAACAACAGATGCGGCCAAAATGTTGACTGCGTTATTTCCAAATAAAACTAAGGAAAGGAGTTGCTCTTTTTTATCTAAGAATTTATCTAGTATTTTGGCTTTTCTTGAACCATCTTGTTTAAGCTTGTGTATCTTACTTTTTGAAGATGCAATAAGGCTCGCCTCCGCAAGTGAGAACAAAAACGAAAAAATTAGGCAAATAAACAGGATAATCAAATGCAATAGCAAACTGGGGCTCACAAATTAAAAATAATTACTAAAAACTTTTCTAATTTTAAAGTGAGATTTTTTTGATGTCAAGCACAATTTTTTATTTACTTGATTTTTTCTAATATTATTTTATGATAATTTTAATGTTTTACTTAAAAAATGCAATTTTTACGGGGCGAGGAGTATGATAAAAAAGCAAATTTGCAAAAATTTGTGGCAAGGGATTTGGTGGAGTTTGCAAGTGGTGATTTGCAAAATGCAAATGTTGTGCTAGATGTTGGTTGTGGCACGGGATTTGTGGGGAGGGAGGTTTTGAAGCGATTTTCTGCGGTTAAAATGCTTGGAATTGAGCCTTCTCTTCAGATGTCTAGGCTTGCAAAACCTTATTATGATGAAATTTTTAATTGCAAATTTGAGGATTTTACAGGCATAAAGGTGGATTTAATGCTTTCTTCTATGTGCTTTCAGTGGATTGATGATTTTGAAAAAAGGCTTGAGAAGTTTGATAAATTTTGGTTTGCAATTCCCCTTGAAGGGAGCTTTTTAGGGCTTAATGAGGCTTTTTTAAAGGCGGGAATTAAAAGCCCTATCTTGGAATTTAGGGGGGCGAGTTTTAAACCATTTTGCGTGAAGGAGTATCGCTTTGAATACTCTTCTGCCTTGATGGCACTAAAATCTTTTAATGAAGTGGGTGCGAAAAATCCTGCTTCTGCG
>JBIKUA010000022.1:0-8467 GCA_044347825.1 Candidatus Deianiraeaceae bacterium
TAATGAATTAAAAGATGTATCCAAAAATCACCCTTAATTTAACTGCATTTTTTTGGCTTTTTTTCGGTACTTCTTTAGCCCTTACAATTGAAGATGTAATGGAAGCAAGTGCGGAAAAGGGGAGCGAAGCAAGAAAGATAAAATCTGATATTTCAAGCCAAAAAGCATTGGAATTTAGCAATTTTGAGAAGGTTTTTTTACCTTCCGTATCTCTAAATTATTTAAAAGAAAAGGGGGAGGAACCTATTAAGCTTGAAAGGGAGGTTAAAAGCCTTGATGTTTCTTACAATGTATCCGAGCTTTACAAAGGTGGAGTGGGTTTTTATGCAGGAATTAAGGCAATTGACGCTAATATCTTCCTTCTAAAAATGCAAAAAAATGAGCTTGCAATAGCTTCCGCAACATTGTTTTTAGAAGTTTTGGAAATAGAAAAACGGATAGAAGTGTATGAAAAATTTGTGGAGTTAAACCAAAAAACGAGGATGCAAACTGAAGAAAGAGTAAGGCGTGGGTCGGCTAAGCCATCTTCTCTTTACTTGGTGGAAGCACAACTTGAGGAGGCTCTTTCCTCACTTGAGCTTGAAAAAAACAAACTTGAGACTGCAAAATCAAAATTCTTCTCCAAAACTGGGCTTGAAGCCAAAAACTTGGTTGAGCCAAAAGTGCCTCAACTTAAATACAAAAACCTTGAAGATTTAATTACAAAAGTGAAGAAGGAAAATCTAGCCTTGAAATCAAAAGAAAGCCTAAAAACCGCTTCTAAATATAATTTAGCTTACACTTCTAGCCAATTTTTGCCTGATGTTTCTGTTTCTTATCAAAAATACAAAAACTCCAATTTACTGACAAATGCAGAAGTTGAAGGCTCTAAAATTACCCTTTCTGCAAGGTTTTACCTTTATAAACCCGGTTTAATTTCCGATGTTATACAGAAGGGATATGAGTATCAGGCCTCTAAATTTGCCTTTAAAAATGAGGTGGATGCGAAGGTTGATATGGCAAAAGAATTGTGGAATTTGCACGAATATCATAAAAAAGTTTTTGCCTCAAGGGAGAAGGTTGTTAAGGCGAGGAGGCTAATTGCAAAGGAAAAGGGGGAGGATTACACCGTAGGAAGGGCGGAAATTACCGCTAAATTAGATGAAGAGAAAAACTTGATAGATGCGGAACTTGTGCTAATTCAAACTAAATTTCAAAATCTTATCACGATTTATAAAATTAAAAATATAGCTGGGGAGTATTTGTTTTGATATGTTGTTTATTGCGGTTTCAAGTGCATTGTTGTTTTTTATTAACCTGATTTCGGCAAGTAATGTGGCGGATTTTTTGCAAATTGGCTCCCCAATGATATTTTTCATACTTGCGGTTTTTTGCTTATTTTCTTTTCACTCTAGGGCGTTAAAAACGGTTTTTTGTATCTTGTGGGTTTTGGCTTCTGTTTTGTGCTTCTACAAACTTTTTTATGGGATTTATTTTGGGGTTGAAATTGCACTTTCCTTTTTTGATGTCAAGTCTCAAACACATTTGATTTGGGAGCTTGTGAGCTTAAAGCTTGCGTTGTGGATTTTAACTGTGACTTTAATTCCTTGCGTTGTGGCTTGTTTTTGGAAGATTAAGCCTGTGCGGAAATATATGAAATTTGGCCTTGGGGGATTTGTTGTTTTTAGCTTGATTGGAAGCGGAATTTTGGCTTTAAGAACGAGTAATTTGCAAGAGGAAAATTTGGGAGTTATTCGTATGGGGGAAACCTCTCTTTCTTTATTTTCGTTTTCTCCTTTTGATTTCTTCTATTCCATTGGGTCTTCTGCTAGAATTATTCGGCATAATAATAAAATTAAGGTAATAAGCTTAACTGAAAATCACGATTTCACTTGGGGGGACTTGCCAAAGAATTTAAAAATTATTTTTGTTTTGGGGGAGACGGCAAGGAGTGATAGGTTTCAAATTAATGGATATAACAGGGAAACTTCCCCGAATTTAATGAAATTGAAAGATGGTGATGGGTTTTTTAACTTGCAAGATGCAACTGCTTGCAGAACTTACACGAGGGGTTCTGTGGAATGTTTATTTTCTCGCCATACTAGAGAAAGTTACAATAACAAGCTGGAGGAAACTTCTTTTACGGAGGTGTTAAAAAAGATGGGTTTTAAAATTTCCGTGTTTTCGCTTCAGAATTTGGGCGGATTTTATAGGTATCTTGGAGCGGATAAGATGCTCTCTAAATACGATATTTTAACTTCGCAAAAATCACTTTTAGATGGTAATGTCCTGCCACTGCTTGAAAAATTTGCAAACAATGACGGGAAGGATTTTATCTTGCTTCACACTTTGGGAAGCCATTACCATTACGCACAGAGGTATCCTAAGGAATTTGAGAAATTCACTCCAACTTGTGGGGAAAGGTTTAAATCTTGCACTAGTGAGGAGCTTAACAATGGTTATGATAACACGATTTTATACACGGATTATGTACTAAACGAGGTTATCGAGATTGCACGGGGCAAAATGGCAATTGTGATTTATATTTCCGACCATGGAGAAAGTTTGGGTGAAAATGGGGTGTTTTTGCATGGTGGGGATATTTCTAAGGCACCGAGGGAACAGCTGGAAATTCCGTTTTTTATCTATCTTTCTCCTAGTTTTGCAGGCACAAAACTTGGCAAGAATGTATCTTTGAAGTTAAAAAATTACAAGAGTGGAGCTTCTCACGATAACATTTTTCACTCTATACTTGGTTGCCTTGGTGTTAAAAATGCTGACAATTCTGCAAAATTGATAGATGAAAAACTTAATTTATGCAATTAAATTGCTTTATATTAAAATATCTAAAATTCACAAAGTTAATTACTTGAAATTTTATTTTTATATTGTATCACTATTAAACATAAATATTTATTTACTATGAAAGAAGAGATAATTAAAAGCTTAAACGCTAGATATTCCACAAAGTTATTTGACAAAACAAAAAAAATCTCAAAAGAAACTTGGGAGGTTATGGAAGAAGCATTACTTTTAACTCCATCTTCTTTTGGTATGGAGCCTTGGAAGTTTTATGTTATTACAAACGATGAGGTAAAATCCAAACTTCGCCCTTTTTCTTGGAACCAAAGCCAAATAGAGGATTGCTCGCACTTGGTGGTTTTTGCTTCTAGAAAGCAAATAGATAACACATACATCAATTCAGTTGTTGAAAGAATTGCAGAAGTTAGAGGCGTTCCGCTTTCTTCTTTGGAAGGTTATGCTAAAATGATGATAGAAAGTATGGCTAAAAATCCTAACCACTTAGGTTATTCTTCTAATCAAACATTTATAGCACTAGGAAACATACTAACCGTTGCATCTTTGCTTAAAATAGATGCCTGCCCAATTGGTGGTTTTGAACCAGAAAAATACGATGAAATATTGCAAATTCCAGCAGATTATACATCTGTTGTTGTTTGCCCATTTGGTTATAAATCTAGCGAAGATAAATACGCCAGCCTCAAAAAAGTTAGAAGACGCAAAGAGGAAATGATAATAAGAATTTAATCATAAAAATATGGATTTAACACCTAAAAAAATAGTAGACGAATTAAACAAGCATATTGTGGGGCAAGCGGAGGCAAAAAAAGCCGTTGCAATTGCCCTTAGAAGCCGAATTTTACGAAAAAAAATCCCTTCTTCAATAAGGGAGGAAATAATGCCAAAAAATATCTTAATGATTGGCCCTACGGGTGTTGGTAAAACGGAAATTGCAAGAAGGCTGGCTAAGCTTTCTCACGCACCTTTTATTAAAGTGGAGGCAACAAAATATACTGAAATTGGATATGTAGGCAAGGATGTTGAATCTATGATAAGGGATTTAGTGGAAATTGCAATTAAGGACTTAAAAGAAATCAAACGCCGTAAGTATGAAAAACAGGCAATGAAGGAGGTTAAAGAGAGAATTCTGCATGCAATAATAACAGAAAATGCAGACGAGGAAACTTATAAATTAGCATCGCTAGATTATGATAAAGGCGAGCTTGATGAGGTTGAAATTGAAATAGAAGTTGAAGCTAAAGAGGCATCAATGAATGCTTTTGATATACCGATGGGGAGTGGTGTTGCCTCTATTGGTATGGTTCAAATAGGGGATTTAATTGGCAAAGCTATGGGGGCTAAAAAGCGAAGAAAGATGCCAGTTTTTGAAGCTAAAACCGTTTTATTTGATGAAATTATGGAAGGGCTAACCGATACAGACGAAACTGTTAAAGAAGCACTTACGCTTGCGGAGGAGGAAGGTATTGTTTTTATTGATGAAATTGATAAAATTGCCTTTTCAAGTAATGCTAAAGGCGGTGAGGTTTCTCGTGAGGGAGTGCAAAGAGATTTGCTTCCGTTAATAGAGGGAACGACGGTGCAAACTAAGTATGGTAATATAAAAACTGACCATATTCTTTTTGTGGGTTCTGGTGCGTTTTATTCTTCTAAACCTTCGGATTTATCCCCAGAATTGCAAGGTCGTTTTCCTGTTAGAGTGGAGCTTAAGCCTCTTACGAAAGATGATATGGTAGAAATTCTAAAAACACCTCAAGCAAGCCTTTTAAAGCAATATACGGCACTTTTGAAGGCAGAGGGAGTAAGTATTGATTTTACTGAAGATGGAATTCTTGAATTAGCTGAAATTGCAAGTAAATTGAATATAGAGGTGGAAAATATTGGCGCAAGGAGGCTTCACACAATTCTTGAAAAAACTCTTCACGAAACAATGTTTAATGCCCCATCGCTTAAAGGAAGTAAAATTGTGGTTGATAGATTATTTGTGGTTGAAAATATGAAAGGTGTTGCGGATAAAATTGATTTAGCAAAGTTTATTTTATAAAAATGACAACAAAACTCACACGCAACAGCCTGATAGAGCATTTAAAAGGGGAAGCTGTTGGGCTTTCTGATGGAGAATCTAAAGAGCTTTTGAATGAATTTTTTAAAACTCTTGAGGAGGAAGTTGCAAACGGCAGTAGTGTTAAACTTCATAAATTTGGCACATTTAAGCAAAAAAAGTATGCCCCTCGTAAAGCAAAAAACTTTAATACAGGTGGGGAGATAATTACAGAAAGTCAAGTGAAGATGGCTTTTATTCCTGCTAAAAATGATGAAAAATAAACTAAATTCCAAGTAGCGTTATTGATGTGTAGATTTTATATTTATTTTCGTAATCCTCGGTGGTGTATCTTTCTCTTTTTGCCCCTATTATGAAGGTTAAACAATCTTTAGCAAGAGTTAAGCTGAATGTTGAAGAAACATTTTTTCTTGATGTTTCCCCGTTCTTTTCCCTAAAATTTCTGTTTTCTATCAAGGTTGAGTTAAAGCTCCATTCGTCGTTAAGTTTAACCGTAAAGGTGTATTGGTTTTCATTTACATTTAGTTTGGCATTATTTAGGAGGGATTTATCTATAAAAGTGTTGGTAAGAGATGTTTTTACTACTCCAAAAGAGAGTTGAGCTGTTGATTTAGAATATGTTAATTCGTTTGCCTCGGATATTATAAAATCAGTATTGAACTTAAAAGTCTCCATTAAAGAGGCTTCTATCTTTCCAAAATATCCTGAAAAATCAAGCTCCTTTTCTCCTGTAAAAGTTTTTTTCATTCTTTGCCCTAAAAATAACCCTAAATTGGATGTGGAAGGTTTATGCAAAATGGAGGCTTTTGAACCATATGTTAAAACTAACCCTTCATCTATAAAATCGTAGCCATAAACAGATTTTTTTGACATTAAGTTTTGAGAGTTTAAAAACACCGTTCCTGAATCCTCATTTAAAATGTTTTTGTTATTGAAATTTTCTTGCGTAATATTCATATTTACTTGAGGTGTTAGGCTTATTAAATAATCCTTATTATCCTTAAATTTAAAATAAAATGGCATTTGATTTTTAACAAACAAGGAAGGGATAAATCTTGCAACGGTTTCATCTTGATTGGAAGTTAAAATTCCTAAATCAGCCGTGTAATTTTTTTTGTAAAAATCTAATCTAAATTCGGGGTTTATTGTGGTTTCAAGCCTGCCTAATTTTGTAAAATAAGAGCCTGTTAGCATGTTAGAAACCCGAGAATGATTAACGCCGACATCTCTAGAAAACTTAGTTAAATTTATTGTATTATCTATTGATAAATGTGATTTTTTATATAGCCTTTTTCCGTAATTTGCGTAAAAATCAAGTTTTGGCAAGTTGTTTTTTTTGGCAAATGCAATAGGCACAAAAGATGCACTTTCTAACTCTAAATTTTGGGAATTATCTGGTGCAAAATAAGTAAAAAATACGTTATTTGTAAGGTAGTTTTCTCCTTTTTTATCTAGATAACTTCTTCTAAAAAATCTATCCGATATTTTATTGTAGTTAAATCCGTAATTTCCATATTTATAAGCAAAATCTAGCCCTGATGTTAGGGAGTATCTATCGTCTCTTTTATCTATTGCTTCTCCGTTTGACTCTTTTTGAGAGTAAGCGTTTGGTGCAAAAAGAAAATCAAAAAAGGCTCGGTTTTCATCTAGAGAATATTTGTAATCTAGCCTATAATTATTTACCTTAGATTTATTTTCTGGGTCATCTTTTCCACGCATAAATTGGGGAGAGAAGACGAAATAATGTCGTTTTTCTTTAAAACTAACAAAATAGGGAGTGGTTAAACCTACTTGATCCCCATTGAAATCAATTGAGGGACCTAAAAATCCGTGAGTTCTACTAGGTTTAAAGGTAAAAAACGGAAGCCAAAGCACGGGTATGTTTTTAATATAAAAAATTGTATTGTAAAGTTTTATTTCATCTTCTGCAACATTATAAGAGCCATTTTTTGCCTTCACCTTCCATTCTGGAGCTTTGCCTTTTTTACCGCTACCGCAAGTGGAAAGATAAACCTCTTTTAACGATATTATATCTTCATTTTTCCGCCCCTCTTCTCCGTTTCCGTAAATTTTATCTTTCTCAAAATAAAATTCGCTAATTGATGCATTTGTGAGAGATTTATTGGAAGTAATTTTTTGAGTTTTAAATGTAGCCTTGTTTGCTTTATCTGTAAGAACAACATTTTCTGTTGCTTCTAGGGTATCTTTTTTTTCGTCTATCAAGATAGAGTTTGAGCAAAGTTTGTATGTAGCATAATCCAACTCAACATCTCCTTTTGCTTCAATGTTTCTCTTGCCTTCATCTTCGTTTAAAAATTTTACTGATTGTGCTTTTAAATTCAATTTTTGCTTAGGTTTTGAAGCATCTTCATTTGCAAAAACGGCTGGAAAGCTTAAAATAAAAATCGTTAAAATCCTCATCATAATTTTTTCATTAAATTGGAAATTGCTATTTTTCTATGCGAAAGTGATGATTTTTCTTCCATCGTCATTTCTGCAAAAGTTTTGGTATAGCCGTTTGGAATGAAGCAAGGGTCAAACCCAAAGCCGTTTTCTCCTCTTGGTTTATTAGCTATTGTGCCATTCACCTCCCCTGTTGCTAGAACTTCTTTTTCTGCGGTTTTAAAAATTATTACAGATACAAATTTAGCAGAAGAGCCCTCCCCTTTTAGCATTTGATACACTCGTTTTATTCCCTCCGTAAAATCACCATTGTTGCCCCAATCAGCGGAATGCACTCCCGGCAAATTCCCTAACTTTTCAACACAAAAGCCTGAATCTTCCACCACAACAGGCAAGTTGAAGTTTTTAAAATAGAAATCTGCTTTTATCTTTGCATTTTCCTCAAAACTTTCCCCAATTTCCTTTGGAGAATCTAAACTAGAAAAGTCCTGTAATGTTAAAAATTCCACATCTTTAATAATGGTTTTAAATTCTGCAACCTTACTTTTGTTTGTTGTTGCAAGCAAAATTTTATTAATCATTGACAAATAATTTTTTTTCTTTACTTTGTATAAACAATTATTTTTGAAATGTCAGTAGAAAAATTGAAAAAAATTTTACAGCCAATTTTAATTGCAGGCAAGGAAGTTCTTCCTATTATTGAAGGAGGTAAGGGAATTGGTGCCACAAACGGCAAAACTGCAGGCAACTTTGCAAAAGCAAATGCAATTGGCACATTTTCCGCCGTAATGCCCGATTTACTGGATGAAAATGGAGAATACAAACCCTTGATTTTTCAATCTAAAACAAGGAGGGAGAGGCACGAAGAGTTAGTTGAATACTCCATAAAAGCTTGTATATCTCAAGCAAAAAGAGCTTTTGATATATCTGGCAAGTTAGGAAAAATTCATATGAATGTTCTGTGGGAAATGGGAGGAGCAAAGCGTGTGATAGAGGGAGTTTTAGAGAAGGCAAAAGGCTTGGTATCAGGAATTACCTGCGGTGCTGGAATGCCTTACGCACTTTCCGATATTGCAAAAAAGTATGAAACTTACTACTTTCCTATTGTTTCCTCCGCTCGTGCGTTTAAGGCACTATGGAAGAGGTCTTACTCTAAGGCCAGTGAGTTTTTGGGGGGGGTTGTTTACGAATGTCCTTGGAAAG
>JBIKUA010000146.1:0-2571 GCA_044347825.1 Candidatus Deianiraeaceae bacterium
CTCCTCGCCCTCGCTTCAAGCTCGTGCCTAAAGTGGCGAATAAGCCCTTGAATAGGCCAAGATGCGGCGTCCCCAAAGGCACAGATAGTATGCCCTTCTATCTGCTTTGTTAAATTTAGCAAGGTATCTATCTCTTTTGCCTCAAAATCCCCCTTCACCATTCTATCCATAATGTTAGAAAGCCAAGAAACTCCCTCCCTACAAGGCGTGCATTGACCGCAACTTTCGTGCTTGTAAAATTTAGAAATTCTAGCAATACACTCAATTATATCGGTTTTGCGTCCGTTCACTTCTTTTGCAATAACTATCATTCCTCCCGTTCCAAAGCTTGTTCCTTTTGCACGGGTGCTATCAAAATCCATCAACAAATCTTGACAAGAAGAAGCGGGAATTAAAGGGCAGGAAGACCCCCCCGGAATTAGAGCAAGGAGATTATCCCAGCCACCAATTACCCCGCCTGCATACTCCTCTATAATCGTCTTGAAAGGAATAGACATTTTCTCTTCCACAACACAAGGATGATTTACATGACCAGAAATCGCAAAAACCTTAGTTCCGTGATTGTTAGGGGCTCCAAAGTTTTTAAACCAATCTACTCCACGGCGAAGTATGGTGGGAACAACTGCTATACTTTCCACATTATTAACAACAGTTGGGCATCCGTAAAGCCCCACAAGTGCAGGGAAGGGCGGTTTTAAACGAGGTTGCCCCTTTTTACCTTCTAGGCTTTCAAGCATTGCAGTTTCTTCTCCGCAAATATAAGCTCCAGCACCTCTGTGAACGGAAACATCAACATCCCATCCACTTCCACAAGCGTTTTTACCTAATTTCCCTAGTTTATAAGCCTCTTCTATGGCCTTTTCAAGCACCATTGCCTCGTTATAATACTCCCCTCTAATGTAAATATAACATTGCTTCGCTCCAATTGCATAAGATGCAACAACTATGCCTTCAAGCAATTTGTAAGGTTCGTGTCTTAAAATCTCTCTATCTTTGCAAGTTCCCGGTTCACTTTCATCTGCATTTACAACTAAGTAATGAGGCTTACCTGAAGTTTCAGGGTTTGGCACAAAGCTCCATTTTAAGCCAGTTGCAAAACCTGCCCCTCCACGCCCTCTAAGGCCAGAAGCCTTAACTGCTTCTACAATTTCCTTTCTTCCTTTGGAAATAATCTCCGAAATACCTTCAAAATCTCCTCTCTTAATAGCATTTTCAATTTTTACAGGTTCGTGTCCGTATAAATTTTGAAAAATTCTGTCCTCTTGTTTTAAAAGTTCCACCATACATCTTAAAAAATATGAGAATAACTATTTGTAAAAAAAATAAAAATCAAGTGATTTTACAAAATTTTGCTTGACAAAAACAAAAAGATAATTCACTCTTTTAAGACAAATGGGCAGATGGTCGAGTGGTTAAAGGCATCAGACTGTAAATCTGACGGCGAGAGCCTACGTAGGTTCGAATCCTACTCTGCCCACCAGTTTTTTACTAAAGCACTATCTCCTTCTGCAACTATCATTAAATCATTGTCTTTGGCTTCAAAAATAACTTGATTACCCTTAATGCTTTCTAAAAAATCTTTCAAATTTTTAGTATCCGTTATTTGTAAAATCTCTTCCTTTTCATTGTTTGGCTTTACATCAAATAAATCAATCTGTGCTTTGCTATATTCTGGCACAAGCTTTGCAATGATGGAATTTAGTTCATATCTAGATAAAAAATCATACAAAACACTTTTATTAAAAGGCTTCAACTTAAATTCCTCAATAGGGGCAACTTTAACATCAAAATGCAAGCTTGCAAGTTTTTGTGAAAGAAACGCCATCTCCCTCCCTTCCTCTAGCAGTTTTTTTAAACGAGGTTTTGTAATCTTTTCTAAATTATCATAAATACCCTCAAGTGTGTTAAACTCACGCAAAAGCTCACTTGCCCCCTTTTCTCCTATGCCTTTTATTCCTGGTATGTTATCCGACGCATCCCCTAAAATAGAAAGAAAGTCCCTTACCTGCAAAGGCTTCACTCCAAATTTTGCCTCAACATCAGCTTCTTTAACGAACTTTCCCTTCATAGGGTCGTAAAATTCAATAATTTCATCTTTTGTTAATTGCATTAAATCTTTATCAGAACTCACAATAATACATCCAAAACCCTCTTTTTCTGCAATTTTAGAGTAAGTTGCAATTATATCATCTGCTTCAAATCCGTCCGTCTGTGCAAAGTTAATATTCATCGCTTTTACCGCCTCTCTCACAATTGCAAATTGAGGCTTTAAATCATCTGGTGCCTCCTTTCTATGTGCCTTATATTCTGGGTAAAGGTCACTCCTAAAAGTCTTCTTTCCACTATCAAAAACAACTATCAAGTATTCAGGATTTAAGCTATTTAAAACCTTTAAAATCATATTAATAAAGCCATAAACTGCCCCAACAGGCTCTCCTTTTGATGTCTTAAAATCCGCAAGGCTAAAAAAAGCACGGAATATAAAACCGTATCCATCAACAATCACAACTTTTTTTTTGCTTTTTTCCATTTTATGTTTTATTAATTTTCTAGCTTATTATAAAGATATGA
>JBIKUA010000023.1:0-8406 GCA_044347825.1 Candidatus Deianiraeaceae bacterium
CTTTCAATTTTTGCAGTTATAGCTGGTGGAGTGATGGAATATTTGTTTCATGTTCTATCTCCTAACGCAGGAATTTTGGCTAAACCTATATACATACTTGAAAGCAACGATGTATTAAATCATATTCATCACACTCCAGTATTAATAAAGTTCTTACCTACTATACTTTCGGTAATTGTAATTATTTTTGCATATTGGTACTTTAGTAAAGAGCGTAAGGATGTTATGCCTGCAGGTGTAAAAAATCTTGTATCAAATAAATATTATTTTGATGAGATTTATCACATAGTTTTTGTTAAACCAACTGAAAAAATCAGTCTTTTCTTGATATCTGTTTTTGATAGAGGTGTGGTTGATAAAATAATGGTTCATTTACCGCAAAATCTCTCAAATCGCATTTCAAAAATTGTCTCAGCCCTACAAAATGGTAAAATAGTGCAGTATTTTGCATTAACGTTTATATCTATAATAGGGACATTTTATTTTATTATCACTAAATTTTAATTACTATGGAAAATATAATTTTTACAAAAATAATCACTCCTTTAAAAACTGAATTTAAGGGTGAAATATCTTACATTGAAGTTCCAAGTATTGCTGGAGTTATAGGCATATATCCAAATCACATTCCTTTAATTACTGCACTTTCTTCGGGAGTTATAAAGCTTCGTACAACTCAAGATGAAATTATGGAATTTGAAATTAAAGACGGATTTTTAAGATTATCTCAAAATCGTTGCAATATTAGCATTAAATCTATAACAAAATTCAAAAAAAGTGCTTAAATTATGCAAACTAGTATATCTCCCATTGAAGAAATTATAAATTCTGCTAAACTTGGAAAGCCATTTATTTTGATTGACGAGGAAGATAGAGAAAATGAGGGAGACCTTGTAATTCCATCAGAATTTGTAACTGAAGAGAATATAGCTTTTATGTTGCGTCATTGTAGCGGAATTATATGCCTTACTATCACTAAACAAAGAGCCGATTTACTGGAGTTATCTCCAATGGTTGTAAATAATCGTTCTGCATTTTCCACTCCGTTTGCCGTTTCAATAGAAGCAAAAACTGGAATAACAACTGGAGTTTCTGCTAAAGATAGGGCTAGAACAATCGCTCTTGCAACTGCTAAAAATGCAAGCAAGGATGATATTGTTTCGCCGGGGCATATATTTCCTTTGATAGCCAAAGATGGCGGAGTGCTTGTTAGGGCTGGTCATACTGAAGCTTCAATTGATATTTGTAAATTAGCTGGGCTTTCTGGTTTTGCTGTAATTTGTGAGATGATGAATGAGGACGGAACTATGTCCCGCTTACCAGAAATGATTGAATTTGCAAAGAAATACGATATCAAAATTGGCACGATATCGGACTTGATAGAATACAGAAGAAGGACGGAAAAATTACTCATAAAAACATTTGAAACCGTTCTTCAAGATGGTTCAAAACTCTTAACTTTCAAAGAAAAACATGAAGATTTAGAGCATTTTGCAATTATAAAAGGCGATTTAACGAAAGCCGTTGTGAGAATTCAAAGCTTTAACCTTTTTGATGAATTAACTGGTGGCGTTCAGCTTGATTTATTGCCAAAATTAAAATTAAAATACGAAGATTTAGTTTTTATTGTTATTAACAACGGTCGCAACTGGAACGCGCAGGAAAAAAATGTTAAAGATTATGGCAAAGGGGCAGAAATTTTAAAACACATTGGGCTTACAAATATAAAACTCCTAACGCATAAGGTGGGTCGCAACTTCACAGGTATATCTGGTTTTGGAATTAAAATAGAGGATGAAATTTTACTTGAATTATGAAGGCATATAAAGCACTTGTTTCTAGGGAGGTGAAGCGTTTTTTAAATGTCTATAACCAAACTTTAATTGCTCCAATCGTAAGCTCGTTTTTATATTTTATAATTTTTACTGTAATTTTTGGAAACAGAAGCGATTTCACCTTTGATTACAATATGTTCGTAGTTTCTGGAATTGTAATTATGTCCGTTCTACAAAACTCCTATTCAAATACTCAATCAACAATGACAACCGCTAAAGTTCTGGGTTTTTCAATTGATACAACGCTTCCTCCGATTTCAAGCATCACGCTTTTGTTTGCATTTTTAACAGGGGGGGTTATTCGGGGTTTAAGCATTGCAATGATTTCTATGATGGTTTTCTCTTTTTTTGTAGACTTCACTTTTCATTATATATTTATCATAATTTTATACCTAATTCTTGCTTCCACATTATTTTCATTACTTGGCGTCGTTGTAGGTTCGCTTTCAAAAAATTTTGATTCTGCAATATCTTACAATACCTACCTCATACTTCCAATTACCTTTCTCTCTGGAACTTTCTATTCAGTAAAAATGCTAAGTCCGTTTTGGCAAAAGGTGATACTTTTTAACCCAGTTTTTTACATTATAGATGGCTTTAGATTTGGATTTTTAGGTGTTATGGAATCTCACTTTGGTGTCCTAATTCCCATTTTTGGGTTAATTTGCTGTATTCTTATTACTGGATTTGTGGCTTATAATTGCTTAAAAAATCACTATCAAAGCGATGCAAGATGATATAAACGCTTTTTTGTTTTTCTTATCGGCAGAAAAAAATCTCACGCAAAACACAATTATAAGTTATAGATTTGATTTGGAAGATTTTGAAAAATTCCTCATTTCCATAAATGAAAATTTTAAAGCTGCAAACTATCTTACAATAATCAAATATTTTGAGTTTTTAGCTAAAGATAAGGATATAAAAACCTCATCTCAACTACGCAAAACCTCAGTTTTTTTTAATTTTTATGAATTTTTAATTAAGGAAAGAGGGTTTATAACAAACCCAATTCGTGAATTTGAAAGACCGCTAAAAAATGAGGTTTTGCCAATTTTTTTGGAAACAAGTGAAACGGAAAAAATACTTGAGGTAGCAAGAAAGGATAGAAGTAAGCACGGAGTGCGTGATTATGCGATTTTGGAGCTTTTATACTCAAGTGGAATGCGAATTACGGAGTGTTTGAAGTTGAAATTAGCAGAAATTTTGGACTCAAAAAATCGCATCAAAAGTTCTCTTATAATATGCGGAAAGGGAGAGCGAGAGAGAATTATTTTTATCAATGAAAATGCGAAGAATGCCATTTTAGATTACCTACCTATTAGAAGCTTTTTTTCTCAAGATGGCTCATTTTTATTTAACGCAAAATCTAAGGAAGGTCATCTCACTAGGCAAAATTTTTTTTATTCACTCAAAAAAATTGCAAGAAAGTCTGGGCTTGATGATAAATTTGTATCGCCTCATAAAATTCGCCATTCTTTTGCAACTCACCTTTTTTTAAATGGAATTGATATAAGAATTTTGCAGGAAATGCTAGGGCATGCCGATATTTCTACAACGCAAATTTACACTCACATCAACCAAAATTCGCTTAAAAAAGTTGTGGATAGCTTTCATCCTTTTGGGAAGAAAAATGGTTAATTTCTTCAATTTCAAGCTCCTTAACCCAAACTGCAAAACATTTTATTTCCTTGTGAGGGTATATTTTAGAAAGTGCTTGCTTGTATTTTGCAAGCTGATGTTTTGTTTTTTCCAGCAAAAATGGGATTTTTTGAAATTTAAAATCGTAAATATCAACGCTTTCACCAATTATCAGCCTATCTATTCTACCAAAAAAAATTGTATCTTCTTCCATTTCTTGCATAATTTCCACCTCGGAGTATGAATTTTGAGAGAATAGAAAAGGGAATTTATCCTGAATTTTTTGTGCTAAATTGTAAATATCAGATGTCTCAACATCAGAAAGCTCAACCCCTGTTTTGCCATTTGCAAGAATGTCGTGAAGTGCCGTTCCAAGTAATAAAGCTCTATTTTCAAAGGCTTTTTCGGTTGCTCTTTCTCTTTTTTGAATAAAAGACGGAAGGGAGAGATTTGGCACAAAAACTTTTTCCTTTTCAATTTTTTTTACAAGATGTGAACCCTGCTTAACATCGCCAAAAATAATCTTGTTTTCAGGCAAATTTTGCTTTGCAATTTCATACCAACTGGCAAAATCTTTTTCCTTAGCTTCCTTTTCTGGAAAGATATAAAGTTCCTCCCTTGCACGAGTTAGAGCAACATAAAAAAGCCTTATATATTCAGCATATTTCTCGCTTTTTTTTCTTTCTCTGAGCTCTTCCCACTTCTTACAAAAAAAACGCTTTTTTGAGAGAAGAAAGAGGTTATCTTCCTTGGAAAAAAAAAGATTTTCTTTATCGTCCTCCGCACTTAATGCTTTACTTGCATTTAACAAAAATACTATCGGGCTTTCCAGCCCTTTAGATGCGTGAACTGTGCTAAAAATAACCGCATCTTCATTTTTTTCCAGATTAACTTTAAAACTTTCTTTTTGCTTTACCAAACCCTCGTAAAACATCAAAAAACCTTCAAAATTTGGAGAAAAAGTAGTTTGTTCGTAATCTGCTATCAAATTGAATATATAGGCAATTTGACGATTTTCTTCCTCGCTGTACTTATCCCCAAATCTAGCAAAAATACTGCTAAAAAATGTAAAAATATCATTATCTAGCAAAGTTTTGAATTGCAAAATATCATCTTTAGAAGCCCCAAAAAACATATTACTTTGAAGTAAAACTTCAAGAGAAAAGGTATTTTTTTCATTTAAAAGATACCTAAGTAAATGCATAAAATCCGCTATAACAAAGCTCTCATCTAGAGGAATTTCATCTGCAAAACTCACGCCAATATCGTGTTGTTTTAGCTCATCTTTAATTAAAGAAAAAAGTTCGTAATCACGATGTTGAAAAAGTAGCATAAAGTCGCAAGGTTTAACCGCCATACCCTCCTTTTCAATTAACCTTTTTTCGGCTAAAATTTCAAGAATTTTTTGACAAATTACTTTAGCATTTTTATGCCTTAAGGTCTCTTCCTCACCCTCTTCCCAAGGCATTAAAAAACAGGTTTTATCTATATTTTTTGCAGTTTTTTCGTGTATTACAGGGCTGATAATTTCCACTCTTCCAAATCCATCTTTTGATGCAAAATGAGGTTGATAATCTTGACTGGAAACCATTTTTTTGTAAGGATCTTTACTAAAAATACTATCAACAAAATCAAGGAGTAATTGGCTTGTTCTGTATGATTTTTGCAAATAAACTTGATTTAAATGCTCTTTATACTTCAAAAAAACGCTATTAAGAGCCTCTGGTTCCGCTTTTTGGAAGCTAAAAATAGATTGCTTCTCATCCCCCACAATAAAAAGGCTTCTCGCACCTCTATCGCTCCCCTTACCTGCAAAAAATTCCTCTAGAATAAACCCTAAAATTTCCCACTGCAAAAAGTTGGTATCTTGAGCTTCATCAACTAAAATGTGGTTTACTCCTCCATCTAATTTAAAGAGTATAAAATCCCGCTCTTCACCATTTAAAGCCTGCTTTGTTAAAAGTATGAGGTCGTCAAAATCCACCGCTTCAAGCTTTTTTTTCTCCTCTTCGTAATTAAGCAAGATTTTTTTAACAAGCTTCATTAGATTTTCAGTTAATTTTGCAGTTAAAATTCTGCTTCGTAATTCGTGCTTTTCTTCGTAATATTCCTTGATTTTAAGCCAAATTTCTTCTAAACCTGTTTCCTTTTTAAGGGGGCAAGATACGAAACCTTTATCGTTTAAAAATGCTTCTTCTAGTAGCTCTAAAGAGTGTGATGTTGCAAAATCCTCCAATGCCTTTATTCGTGCCTCCATTCTGCTTTTAATTCCACCATTTTTTGTGCCTTCAAGTATTAAATTGAGTTCATAAAATGGAAAGTTTAACACAACATCTCTCTCCCACTTTTCTTTGAGATTTTTATCATAAGATAAATTTAAAAAAGCGTAGATTTTCTCTATAGAATTTGCATCTTTGAAAAATGAATTTTCTCTTTCATTTAGAATTTTAGGAATGATTTTTGTTTGCATTTCAAAGCTAGAGAAGGCAAATCTCATTTCTTGCAAAATTTCTCTTGTTTCTTGCTCCAAAATAAGGCTTTTGAATATCTTTTTTTTAATTCCTTTTTCTATACTTGTGGGCAAAATTGAAGGCTTGTAAATAAATCCACTTTCTGCTGAAAATGCCCGTAGAACTTGCATACAAAAACTATGAAAAGTTTGTATTTTTGGCATTTTTCCAAGTAAAACAACATCTTTATATAAATTCTTCGCTCTTTCCTTCTCTTCATAGCTTGCATTTTTTAGCATATCTTCGCCATCAATGCCATCTTTATGCCACGATTTTAACTTATTTATAATTCGCATTTTCATCTCACCTGAAGCAGATTCTGTAAAGGAAATGCAAAGAATTTTTAAGGGGTCTTCACCCGCCACCAAAAGCCCTAAAACCCTTGCAACAAGGATAAAAGTTTTACCCGAACCTGCATTTGCGGAAACGAATATTGACTTTTTAGGATTTATGATTTCATTTATTTCTAGGGTTTTCATTTTTATATGGTTATTAAAAAAAATTTCAAAGTTATATCAGATGGTAAAACGGAATATATTAATTCGCAAGAAATAATTCAAGTTTCCGAGCAAGAAATTAATGATATAAAAGAAAATTTATCCACATTTTTTTCTTCAATTAAAGTTCTTTTACGAGAAGGCGCTGTAATTATTGATGACGGCAAAACTCCACCTAAAGATGAGGAGGAAATTGAGGAGGAATTTCTTAACAATCCCAATCTTAACGATAAACAGCAATTGATTTTTGCCATCGCACTTGGCATATTGCCAGATGAAAAGAAAGATGAATTTATGAGGCAAATTAAAGGTCTCACAATGACTGAAGATTTTGATTTTAAAATTGATACAGAGAGGGAGAGTGAGCTTAAATCATCTCTTGAAAAAATCATCTCTAAAGAAATGAAATCTTATAGTCAAGAATTGCCCGCTATAATGCAAGAAAGAGCAGAAAAAATCAAGCTAATGATTGAAGCAAGACCAGATATTAAACTTTATTTGGAAGGCAAAAAGTAATTAAACCTTCCCAATTTCGCTCTGTTTTTTGGTGAAATTTCATTTAAAATACTGGCAATTTTCTTTAATGCATCGTCACACTTTGACTCTCTTTCAAATCCATCTAATGTATTATTTTACTGATGTTTAAAAGAAAATGAATTTGTGAAATTTGAAAACATAATTAAATGTATTATGTAATAAAAAACAACCTTAAATTTGTAATATTATAAATTATAAGATGGTATTTGAAAAATATTTTATATTTATTATAAAAAATATCTTGAAAACATAAAAATTTAATTAATACTTTTATTGAATAAATAAGAAAAGGGAAATGTTGAATTTAATTCTACTTGCGTTTTGTGCTGTTTGTGGAGGGCTTTTTGGTGGTAGAGTGAGGAGCTTTATTACCATATTCTTTGCTACTTTAACTTTTTTATACTCAAGTTTTTTATGCTATAATATAAGTACTCATAAAATTGCAATTAATGAAATCACGACATTTAAAATTGGTTTTATAGAATTACACTTTGGTTTGGATTTGTTAAGTATCGCTTTTGTCTGTCTTGTTTCCTGCCTTTGGGTTTTGGCAACTCTTTACTCTTTTTCTTACATTAAAACTAATTATCCAGAAAAAAACGATAAAATCTTTCAACTTTGCTACTCTCTTGCCGTTCTATTTGCAATTTTATTTGCACTAGCAAGGGATGTTTTAACTATGTTTGTAATATACGAACTGCTAACTCTTTCAACAATTCCATTAATTGGTTTTAAGCGAACAGATGAAGTAAAAGCAGGTCTAATCAAGTATTTAACAGTTCTATTTGGTTGCTCCTTTTTATTTTTACTACCAGCTACTATATTTACTATTGTAAAAGGTGGATTGATTTTATTTGATGGAATGGGGTTTGTTTCATCCTTCAACTTAAGTGATTTATCTGCTAAAATTTTGTTTATCGTGTTTATTTTTGGAATTGGTAAATCAGCCTTTTTCCCTTTTCATATTTGGCTACCTTCCGCAATGGTTGCCCCAACCCCTGTAAGTGGGCTTCTTCACGCTGTTGCAGTTGTGAAAGTTGGAGCATTTTTTGTTATGAGATTAGTGGTAGATATTTTTGGGCTAGATTACTCAAAACAAATCTTTGAAACCTTCAATATATTAATGTATCTTGCTGGTTTTACAATTCTTTATTCTAGCATTTTAGCGATTTTTCAAGGGAATTTAAAAAAGAGGCTTGCTTATTCCACAATTTCGCAAATTTCTTATATAGCACTTTCGCTATCCACTTTTACAAAAGTTGGAGTTTTCGTTGCTATGTATCAAATTTTTGCACACGCTTTATCTAAAATATTACTCTTCTTTACCGTTGGAGGTTTTTATACAGCAAGCCACTCTAATAAAATTGTAGATTTCTCTGGAATGGTGCA
>JBIKUA010000024.1:0-8392 GCA_044347825.1 Candidatus Deianiraeaceae bacterium
GCTATGGTCAGCAAATAACCTGCTCTTTACTTGGAGGAGAGGTCAAATCTGCCCAAAAAAGAGAATATGGAAGAGCGGAATTAAAGGCAATTAAGCCTAATAAACTGATAACAGAAGATGGAATAGTATGGATGAGTCACGGAGATGTTGTAACACGCATTCCTGATAATTTTGAAGCAATTGCAATAACGGATAACGCCCCATTTGCAGGAATAAAGCATATTGAGAAAGAAATTTACGGAGTTCAATTTCACCCTGAAGTCACTCATTCCCAAATTGGCACGCAAATCTTGCAAAACTTTCTCTTTAATGTTTGTAGGGCGGAAAAAACATGGACGATGAAAAACTATCGTGATGAGATGATTACTAAAATCCGTGAAAAAGTAGGAAAAAGCAAGGCAATTTGTGCTTTAAGTGGGGGCGTGGATAGTGCCGTTGCAGGCAAGTTAGTTGAGGATGCAATTGGATTAAATTTAACCTGCATTTTTGTTGACACAGGTTTTTTAAGAAAAGGTGAAAAAGATGAGGTGCAAAAAGCATTTCCTAACGCTATTATAGTTGACGCAAGTGAGAAGTTCTACTTAGCACTTGATGGAGTATCCGACCCTGAAACGAAGAGAAAAACCATAGGGAGGCTTTTTATTGAAATATTTGAAGAAGAGGCAAAAAAAATAGATGGCGTAAAATTTTTAGTTCAAGGCACAATTTACCCTGATGTAATTGAAAGTGCGGGTGGAAGTAATGCAAAAACCATAAAATCTCATCACAATGTTGGTGGGCTTCCTGAAGGGATGCAATTTGCACTTTTAGAGCCTCTAAGGGATTTATTTAAAGATGAAGTGAGAAAGCTTGGGCTTGAGCTTGGGCTTGAAAGAAGCAGAGTTATGAGGCACCCTTTCCCCGGCCCTGGGCTTGCTATTAGAATTTTAGGGGAGTTTAGCAGGGAGAAGGTTAAAATCCTTCAAGAAGCAGATGCAATTTATATTGAAGAGCTTAAAAAACATAATCTTTACGATGAAATCTGGCAAGCGTTTTGCGTTCTTCTGCCCATCAAAACCGTGGGCGTGATGGGAGATGGCAGAACTTATGAGTATGTTCTTTCAATTAGAGCTGTGAACTCAATTGATGGTATGTCTGCCGATTTTTATCCATTTGATATGAAGTTTTTAAGTGCGTTATCAAGTAGGATTACAAACGAAGTTAAAGGCATTAATAGAGTTGTTTATGATATTACCTCGAAACCTCCTGCAACGATTGAGTGGGAATAAATTGAAAGTTGCATTCTTATTACTTTTATTGTTGATAGTGGTGCAAATTTTTACTTTTAAAATACCAAAAATTAACCTTATCTATTCATCAGATGAGGATAAAATATATGTTTTTGATGTTGTAGATGGCAAAAATAGTAAGAGATATCTAACATTTTCCCCTGAATTTCATTTAGCCTCAAAACAAGGAACAATTTACACTAAACAAAAAGATAAAATTGCATCAATTTATGCTAAAATTATGTTATGCGGATTTGCATTAAAACCAAAGCCAGAAAAAGTGCTAATTGTAGGTATGGGAATTGGTGTAATTCCTAGAGAAATTGCCGAGTTCTTTCCATCAATTAAAATGGATGTTGTTGAAATTTCTAGTAAGGTTAGAGATGTAGCAATAGATTATTTTGATTTTCAAAAAACTGATAATATGAATATTTTTATACAAGATGGATATGATTTTATTCTTAATTCAACTAAAAATATGATATGATTTTTTTTGATGCTTTTGACGAAAATTACATCCCTAAAGAATTTTTAAGTGATGACTTTATTCTTAGTTTGAAAAACATACTTCAAAATGATGGCCTTTTAATTTTTAACACTTTCAAAAATTCAAAAACATACAAAATAGAGGAGGAGATGATTAAATCTAAATTTGCTTACAATAAACAAATTGCACTTAATAACCGCATTATTTTTTCCTCAGATAGTTTAATTGAAGAAAGTAAAATTGCACAAGATTTTGCGAACAAAATAGAATATAAAAAGTACTGCAATAAACTTAAAAATATTTAGTTTTTAACAGGAGAAGTATGAGGAGAAAACAATAAAACCCTCACACTATCTTGTGTAAAAGAGACTGCTTCCTCCCCCACAAACCCTTTAAATTTTTCCACATCAACACAGCAACTTGAAGTTTTGCAAATCAAAACCGCTCCCTTTTCCCTCAATTTTACCTCATCAATATACAAAATTTCCTTCACCCATCCACAAGTTATCACACTTGGGCGAGATTTCACATTAAGTGCAAAATAACCAGCTTCGTGAATGCCCCCCGCAACAAAACTTATTGGCTCATTAAAGCGTTCTTTCCATAATTTTTCCGCCATTATAGTTGCTTGCAAGATGTTTTCAAAATGCTTACCCTCCCTTCTTTCCTGCACTTTTCCGCTTATAAAAATATCAAAAATACTCACCAAAACAACAAAAATCAAAAAATATACAAACTTTTTTACACTTTTTTCCGTAATTGTGTAATCAAAAAAATACATCAAAAACAAAGGAGTAAAAAAGAAAAACGGGCTAGCCCACTTGTTATTTATTTGAATATTTGCAATCAAATATACCAACATAAATATTGTAAATGGAGCCAAAGAAAGCCAAAAAATTATGCTTCCTTCCGTAGTTTTTAACCTTTCTAAAAATACAAATTTCCTACTTTTGCACAGAATTAAAAAGCCAATTATACAAAATAAAATTGATACAAAGCAATACAAAACAAAGTTTATTCTGTGAGAGAGGTATGTTAAAATTGAAAATTCCTCCATCGCCTTACCCTTTACATAAAGTAGCGTGACGAAATTGGACTTATAAATCCAGTATAAATGCGGGGAAATTGTTATCAAAAACCCTAAAATTGCAAGATAAGGCAGATAGGTTTTAAACCTTTTTCTACCCTCTTGCAACATCACAAAAGAGCAAAAAATACAAAATGCAAAAAGCAATGTGAAGTATTTACCTAAAAATCCAAGCCCCAAAAACACTCCAAGCAAAAAGTAATGCCAAGGTTTGTTGTATTTTACCGCATAAACATAAAATAAACCGCTCAAAGCCCAAAAAGGAGACTGTATTAAATTTGCATTCCAAGGTCTCGCTAAACTGTGAGAAAACATAACCCCCTCAAGCAAAAAAAAGCAAATAATCGCTCTTTTTCTGCCCAATAACTCAAGAGCAATCAAAAACACGCTAAACATAGCAACACCAACCGCAATTTGAGACATCACAAATGTTAGACTATCTTTTGCTCCAAAAAAATAAGCAAAAACTTCTGCAATTAAGGCAAAAAGGGGAGGGTGCTTGTGATATCCCATTTGCCACTCCTTGCCCCAAAAGAGGCTTTCTAGCGAGTCCGCATGAGGCAAATTTCTAAATTGAATATAGGCAAGAGAAAATACTAAAACATGCGATATTATAAATAAAAATATTGTAATATTACGCATTTCACCGATGTAAATTGATTTTAGAAATCGTTTCATTTAGTTAATTTATATTATTTTTAAAAATATTAATTTTGCTTCAACTCACGCAAAATCATATTTTGAATATATATCCTATTTCTAATAATTGCAATTAAAATTATAATAAGAATGATAATTGAGGTGAATAAAATCCCTAAAACTTTTGATTGTTTTTCAAGCTCCGATTTGTTAAACTCCATATTTAAAAGATATGAATATTCAAATTTTTTATCCCCAACTTCATAAACCCATTTATCTCCAAATGATTTAGATAATACGAAGCCACCTTTTCTATCCCCAACTTCAGTAATTATATTTCCTTTGTCATCGGTTATTGATATGTAATTTACAAAACCTTCGTGAGCATCTATTTTTTCTTTAATTATAACATCAAAATCATCTCCCGCAATAACCAAGACAAAAAGTCTTTCTAGGGCTTGACTATAAAAAAACATCCATTTTGCGGGAATTTTTTTAGGTAGGCTAATTTTTCTTATAATAGGATGAGTAAAAAATTTATCTGGATTTGAAATTACATTTCTTGCAATGGTTCTTTGCATTTGGCAATTTAGAACTTCATGCCCATTTCTACACAACTTATCTCCGCACATTTGAGTTTCACACTGCTCTATATTGATAATTGAAAATGTTTCTTGAAGCTTTGAATGTTCTTTAGTTTGAGATTTTTCTCCTGTTGTCATTTTTAATAAACCATCTTTACCAAAAAAATAAACTGTTGTGATATGAAGAAGTTTTGATAAATCTTGTAAATCTGAAATTGTATAATTTTTTTTATTTTTGAAGCTTTCATTAATTGCAATTATGGAAGCTTTTAATCTTAAATCTATTTCTTTGTCAGCTAAATCAATGTTATAAATTGTGCTTTGCATTACATCCTCCGCTCTATTTTGAAAGTTGTGCTTTATACTATTTTTAGCAAACAAAAAACCTAAAAAACCAATTGCAATCGTTAGTATCATTAAAATGGTTTCAAATGGGCGTATTGTTCCCAATATATGTTTAAATGTTAAATTTAAATAAATAAATTTTGCCCCTCTTTCGTTATCATTCATATTTTTATTTTTATAGCTATTAACTCGAATTTCTAGACTAAAAATTTTATTTGTCAAGATTTTTTTAATTTTTTCATCGGAACTTGCTATATTAACAAAGAATTAATTTAGCATAAGTTAAATTATTAAAGATAAATGTTTAGATTTTATAAATTATTGTTAAATGAAAGTAAAATTATGTCAAATCAAGATTGGGTTTAGGTATTATATTAAATATCAATATTTGGTTTTGTATTATCAAAAATTCGTTTAAAAGAATAGCCTATCTTCAGCAAACCCATAGCAACAACAAGTAAAACGCCCGCTTCAACAACAAAAATACCAATTTTTTGACTAGCTCCAAGTGAAAGCCCAATTTTTTGAAGCACTGCAAATTCAAGGAAGTTTGCTCCAAAAAACATAGTTACAATTCCCGTTCCAAAATAAAGCATAATTCCAATATATAAAAGCAAGTTAGAGAAGCTTTCTTTCACTAGATAATCTTCATCATCAAAAATAAATTGATAAACAAGAAAAACGCTGGCAAAAATCGCACCAGCTTGAAAGCCTCCTCCTGCACTTTCTTCTCCGTGAAAATGTATGAAAAGTGCATAAAAAACGGCAATATGAAGAAGGAGTTTTAAGGAAACCTCAGCTACTTTATCTTTCATCTTTTTAAAAAAATTTGCTTGCAAGTAATTTTTATTTATTTTAGTAAAACTCAAGTTGCAAGTGTTTTTTTATTTTTATGCACAAATTAATGGTGCAGGGGCTTCGTAAATCTTATAAAAAAAGAGAAGTTATAAAGGGAATTGATTTTGAAATTTCATCAGGGGAAAGTGTTGCAATTCTAGGACCTAACGGTGCAGGTAAAACAACCTGCTTTTATATGATTGTAGGCATTGTTAAGCCAAATTCTGGCAAGGTAATGCTTGACGAACACGAAATAACAAATTTGCCAATTTACATGAGGGCAAGGCTTGGAATTAGCTACCTCCCTCAAGAACCTTCCATTTTTAGAGGCTTAACCGTGGAGCAAAACATAATGGCGTGCCTTGAATGTGTGGAAAAAAGCAATGAAGAAAGGCTTAAAAAACTTGAAGAATTGCTTGCAGAATTTAAAATTTCCCATCTTCGTAAATCTCTCTCAATTTCTCTTTCAGGAGGGGAGAGGAGAAGGCTTGAAATAGCTAGATGCCTCGCTTCTAATCCAAATTTCATTCTACTTGACGAGCCTTTTGCAGGGGTGGATCCTGTTTCTGTTTCTGATGTCCTAAATGTAATAGGAGAGCTTAAAGAAAGAGGAATTGGGGTTTTAATCACCGACCACAATGTTAGAGAAACTCTAAAAATTGCAGATAGAGGATACATTATTTATAACGGAACAGTTCTTGTTTCTGGCACTGCAAAGGAGATAACCTCTCACAAAGGAGCCAAAAAACACTACTTAGGAGAAGATTTTAATTAAATGACAAAATATCTAACATTGTTCATCTTTTGGGCATTTTTCTGCTTTGCATCTATCGTGCAAGATTTAAAGCCAATAAAGAGGCATGCTAGCCTTTTGAATGGCAAAAAAGTGCTAATTTACAGGGAGTTTTTAAAAGATGGTGAAACAAGATTTTTAGCAACCGATGTAAGCTCTCTAAAGACATACTTTTTAGATAAGGAAGATATAGCAAATGATGAAGATGAAGGTTTTGAGAAAACCCGTCTTTTTAAAGTTTTACAACAGCCAAAAATAAGCTCTCTTAACTCTAATGGGTATTTTTTAACAATTGATTTATGCTCCAAACCTAAGCGTTTTGGCAACAAATTTGAGAAAGAATTATTTGAATTTTTAGTGGAAATTGCAGAAAGAAAAGGCTCTCCCGTGCCTGTTGGAATTGCCGTTTCGGAAAAGTGGATAAAAGACGAGAAGGCAAATTTTGAATATATAAAAGATTTAGAAAGGCAGAAAAAACTTGATATAATATGGATAAATCACTCCAAAACTCACCCAGTGAATGACGGAAAGTTCCTAACCGCAAAAAATGTAAATTTTGAAAAAGAGGTTTTGGATTTAGAAAAAACACTTCTTGAAAATGACGAAGTTCCATCTCTTTTCTTTCGCTTTCCGGGG
Organism: Candidatus Deianiraeaceae bacterium; assembly: GCA_044347825.1. Taxonomy (GTDB): domain Bacteria; phylum Pseudomonadota; class Alphaproteobacteria; order Rickettsiales; family Deianiraeaceae; genus CAZFPN01. The sequence goes on from JBIKUA010000024.1 coordinate 6,677, forward strand.
CTTGTCTATAATAAAAATCTACAAGAAAGGCTTGCAGAACTTTCCCTTGTTTCACTTGATGCTGATGCTTGGCTTGCAAAGGGGCAGAAAATTAAGGAAGGTAGCATAATTTTAGTGCATGGAAATGGCAATGAGCATAGAGGAGTGAAGAGATTGATGCGTGAAGTCAGTCCTCAAAAATCAAATTTCATCAGTATTTATTATGCTAATTAACGCCTTTTATTGCAAAACTCAAGTCCCTCGCTAAATAAAGAGACCCGCAAATAACAACTCTAACAGGCTCGTTAAAGCGTTTTCCAATTTCACGAAAAGCTTCTAAAATGCTATTATGCTTAGAGCAGGGAATTTCATTTTTTAAAAAACCATCTTCTAAAACGCTTGCAAATTCAGGATAAATCTCCCCTTTGCCCTCAAAAGCTATTCCGTGTTTTACAATATTCTTAAATGGAGCAAGAAACCGCTTTACTTCCGTTCCTCTTGTTTTGCCAACAATTAAGATATTTTGAAGTTCATTTTGTGCTAAAAGCCAGTTAGAAAGAGATATGCTTCCCCCTTCATTATGAGCTCCATCAAACCAAATTTCACTTCCCTTTGGTAGTAAATTCAAGAGCTTTTCCTCCACCACTATCTCAAGCCTGCCTGCCCATTTTGTGTTTTGAATGCCCCTAATTAAAGAGCTTTCACTTAAATTTAAATCCATCTGCTCAAGTAGAGACAGCACGGCGGAGAGGTTGTAAAGTTGATGCTCCCCCATAAGCGGAGGTAAAGGCAAAATCTTCTCTTCATTTTTCCCAATATATTCAAGACCAAAAATTCCGTCCTCAAATTCAACTTTGCAAAAGTTATAATCCCTTCCAAAAAAGAAAGGTTTTGCTCCTTTTTCCGCTACCTTTTGCAAAATTATATTTAAAACTTCACCAGAAAATGGGTGAAAAACACAAGGTTTATCTTTCTTTAAAACCCCAAGTTTTTGAAGAGCAATTTCAGGCAAACTATCACCTAAAAACCTTGTATGGTCTAGAGAAAGTGAGGTAAAAAGCACTCCTGCAACTGTCTCAAAAACATTTGTTGCATCGTTTTCTCCCCCCATTCCTGCTTCAAATATATTAAAATCGGCATTCGCTTCCAAAAAAGCAAGCATGGCAACCACTGTTAGGCTTTCAAAAATTGTAGGATAAAGCCCTTCTTCCTCGCACGCAAAACGCACTTTTTCGCTTAATAAATAAAGCTTTTCATCACTGATAAAATTGCCATTTATCTCTATCCTTTCATTCACGGCGTGCAGGTGAGGGGATGTAAAGACACAAACCTTAAATCCCGCTTCCATCAAAATAGATTTTAAATAAGCACAACTAGAGCCTTTTCCGTTTGTTCCAACTACATGAATGATGTTTTTGAGAGAATTTTGCGGGTTGCCAAATTTTGCTAAAATATGCCTTACCTTCTCCGCATTTACAGATTTAAAACTTCCAGTAAAAATAGGAAAATGAGGCATAAAAAACCTCACATCTTTTAAGTTTGGTTTAAAAATTGGAGGTTTCATATTAGAGCATTTTTGCAATATCTTCCTCTGTAAAGCTTCCTAAAATTCCCCCAAAATTTGCAAATTCAGGGCTTCCCCCACCTTTTCCGCCTAATTTTTGAGAGATTATCTTACCAAGTTCCACCGCTGAATTCTCCTTTGAATTTGATGAGATATAAAGGGTGTTTTTGCCC
>JBIKUA010000147.1:0-2559 GCA_044347825.1 Candidatus Deianiraeaceae bacterium
CAGGCTGTAACCGCTGCGGGTTTTGGGTGCATGGCGGCACTTGAGGTTATTAAAAGCTTTGAGTAATGGAGGAGCTTTCTATTTACATACACTTCCCTTATTGCGAGCTAAAATGCCCTTATTGCGACTTCAACAGCCATGTAATGAGCGATTTTAAAGAGAAGGAGCATTTAAAGGCTTGGAAGCAGGAAATTGATTTTTTTCTTATCAAAACTGGTAAATCTCACATTTTAAGAAGCGTGTTTTTTGGCGGAGGTACGCCATCTTTAATGAAGGCGGAAACGGTTTTTGAAATTCTTGAATACATCAAAAATCACTCGCAAATTGTTTGGCAAAATCCTGAAATAACGCTGGAGGCAAACCCTTCTTCCGCTGAATATGGCAAATTTAGGGATTTTAGGAAGGCGGGAGTTGGAAGGCTTTCCATCGGTGTGCAGTCGTTTAATGCAGAAAATCTCAAGTTTTTAGGCAGAAAGCACGGAGTGGAAGAGGCAAAAACCGCCCTTTTAATGGCTCTAGAAATTTTTGAAAATTACTCGTTTGACCTTATCTATTGCCTTCCAAATCAAACGCTGGAGGAGTGGGGGAAGGAGCTTGAGGAGGCGTTGCAAAAGTATGCTTTAGGGCATATTTCCGCCTATACTCTCACAATTGAAAAAGGCACAAAGTTTTTTGCGATGCACTCTAGTGGGGCGTTTTCTCTCCCTAAAATTGAGGACGATTTTTACGCTTTAACGAACTCTATTTTAAAGGAAAATGGGTTTGAAAGGTATGAGGTTTCCAATTATGCGAAGGGCGGATTTGAGTGCAAGCATAATGTTGGATACTGGCAAAGTGTAGATTATTTGGGGGTTGGAGCGGGGGCTCACGGGCGTGTGATGATTGACGGCAAGCGGTTTGCAACGCAGAATTTTGCAGGGCCCGAGAAGTATCTCTCATCGCAAAATAAAATGCAAACTTTTGTGGAACTTTCTGCTGAAGATGTTATAAAAGAGACCTTAATAATGAATTTACGCTATAAAAATGGGGTGGATATTGGGGGTTTTAAGCGAAAGTATGGCTTTGATTTAATTGAAAAGCTCCCTAAAAGGCATCTTGATGCGATGGTAGAAAACGGACTTTTGGAGCTAAATTCTAGCAATTTGCGTTTGACGGAAGCGGGAATAAACCTTGCAAATTCCATCGTGCAGAAGTTGACTTAGATGATTTTTTTGAGGGTATTTACTACCCTTTCTAGCTGTTCTTTTGTGTGAGAGGCGGAAACCATAAAGCGAATTCTTGCCTTACCTTTTGCAACGGTTGGAAAGACGATTGGGCTTGCATAAACGCCGTTTTCAAGCAATTTACGGCTTACTTCCATTGCTTTTGCTTCCTCTCCAATCATAACGGGCGTGATGGGCGTTTGCGTTTTTCCTATATCAAAGCCTTCCTGTTTTAATTTGGATTGAAAAAACAGGGCGTTTTCCCACAATTTTTTTGTGTATTCGTCGGTTTCTTCAAGCATTGTAATTGCCTCAATTGCACAGGCAACGGAAGCAGGCGGGAGTGCGGTGCTAAAAAGGAGAGGTCTTGCCCTGTGATTTAGCCACTCGTAGGTTTCTTTTGAACCTGCAACATAGCCACCAATTGAGCCTATCGCCTTGGAAAGCGTGCCTATTATAAAATCTACTTTTCCGTGAAGACCGAAATAATCTACCGTTCCCCTTCCATTCTGCCCTAAAACTCCTGAACCGTGGGCATCATCTACATATGTTAAGCAGTTGTATTTTTTTGCAAGTTCCACAATTTCAGGGAGGGGTGCTAGGTTGCCGTCCATACTAAACACGCCGTCCGTTATTATGAGTGTGTTTTTGTGATTTCCACGATGTTCTTTTAGCATTTCTTCTAAGTGGTTTGCGTCGCAAGTTTTGTAGACTTTTTTGGTTGCTTTACTAAGGCGAACGCCGTCTATTATGCTTGCGTGGTTTAGCTCGTCGCTCAAAATTAAGTCCCCCTCTTCGGTAATGGATTGAATGGCGCCGATGTTGCAGTTTAAACCAGATTGAAAGTGATGGGCTTTTTCCTCGTGCTTGAATTTGGCGATTTTTTCGTCTAAAAGTTCGTGAAGTGTGGTGTTTCCGTTTATTGTCCTCACTGCTCCTGCCCCTACTCCAAAATTTTGAATTGCCTCAATTGCTTTTGCTTTTAATCTCGGGTGATTGGCAAAACCTAAGTAGTTGTTGGAGCAAAGGTTAATTACCTCCTTTCCATTCACAATTTCCACCGCTTCATTTGGGCTTTGCAAGATGTTTAGCTTTCTGAAAACGCCTGAATTTTTTAAATCTTCTAGTTTTTCTTTAAAGATGTTGTGCGTCATTTTGTTTTAGATTAGTTTTGAAGAATTTATTATTTAGCTTTTCAAGTAGCATAATAACGAAGCTATCTCCCGTTACATTTACGGCGGTTGCGAAGCTATCGTTTGCTATTCCTAAAGTGAACATTGCCTCTGCAACAACGGGAGGAAAGCCGAGGAAGGATGTTAAGAGCGGTTTTGTTGCAACTGGCTCACCACCCGGAATG
>JBIKUA010000148.1:0-2555 GCA_044347825.1 Candidatus Deianiraeaceae bacterium
TCTTTTGTTAAATCAACTGCCAAAGTTCCTGCAATTGCAAACGCAACAACAAGTGGAGGAGAAGCCAGATAGTTCATTTTTACAAGCGGGTGAACCCTACCTTCAAAATTTCTGTTTCCAGAAAGAACGGAGGCAACGGATAACTTTTCTTCTACAATTTCTTTTTCAAATTCAGGCTTTAAAGGACCTGAGTTTCCAATACAAGTTGTGCAACCAAATCCCACTATATTAAAGCCTAGTTTATCTAAATATGTTTGAAGTCCTGATTTTTTTAAGTATTCCTCAACAACACGAGAGCCGGGAGCTAGAGATGTTTTAACAAATGGTTTAACTTTTAAGCCAAGCTCCACTGCCTTTTTAGCCACAAGACCTGCGGAAATTAAAACTTTTGGGTTTGAAGTGTTGGTGCAAGATGTAATAGCTGCAATAACCACGCTACCATCGGTTAAATCATTTGATTTTACACTTCCTTTTGAAAGTTGAGAAGAAGGAACTTCCGAAGGTGCAGATGTTTCAAGCCCTGTCATGTAATTTTCGTAAGAAGCAGGGATATCTTCAAGAAGCACTCTATCTTGAGGGCGTTTTGGTCCCGCAAGGCTAGGTTTTACACTTCCTAAATCAAGCTCTAAAGTATCTGTAAATACAGGTTCGCTAGAAGGGTTAAACCACATACCTTGCTCCTTCATGTAAGCTTTTACAAGTGCAATTTGCTCTTCACTTCTACCTGTTAAATGTAAATAATTTAAAGTTTCGTCATCTGGTGCAAAAAGCCCACAAGTTGCTCCATATTCAGGAGCCATGTTTGCAATTGTTGCACGGTCTGCAAGGCTAAGTTCGCTCACACCTTCGCCGTAAAATTCAACAAATTTACCAACAACTTTTTTCTTTCTAAGCATTTCTGTAACTGTAAGAACCAAATCAGTTGCCGTTACTCCTTCTTTTAATTTTCCTTTTAGTTTAAACCCAATAACTTCAGGAATTAAAAGGCTAATAAACTGCCCAAGCATTACGCTTTCTGCCTCTATTCCTCCAACTCCCCATCCTAAAACAGAAAGCCCATTAACCATTGTTGTGTGGCTATCCGTTCCTACGCAAGTATCAGGGAATATAAAACCATCTTTCTCCCACACTACTTTTGCGATGTGTTCTAGGTTCACTTGGTGGCAAATACCAGTTCCAGGAGGAACAACCTTAAAGTTATCAAAGCTTTCTTGCCCCCATTTAAGGAAGTTATATCTTTCTTTATTCCTCTCCATTTCAAGAGCTGTATTTTTTTGCATTGAATTGCTTTCGCCGTAGTAATCCACTTGAACAGAGTGGTCTATAACTAAGTGAGTTGGAGCAATTGGATTGATTTTTAAAGGATTACCTCCCATTTTTTTAACGGCATCTCTCATTGCAGCTAAGTCTACAACAGCGGGAACTCCAGTGAAATCCTGCATTAAAACTCTTGCAGGTTTGTATCCAATTTCAATCTCTTTTTGCCCTTTGTGATTGGTAAAATCAAAACAAGCTTTTATATCTGCTTCTTTAACATCAACCCCATTTTCATTACGAAGTAGGTTTTCTAGTAATATTTTAATTCCAAATGGTAATTTAGAGAGGTTGCCTCCAAACTTTTTTTCCGCCTCTTTAAGGCTGTAAAATTTATATTGCTTTCCGTTACTTGAAAGCTCCTTCGTGTAAGACATAAAAACTAAAGAATATTGCTATATTATATTTTGCATATAGATATTTATTTTTCAAGCTTTTTTGTGAAAAAAATAGATATATTATTTTTTGTTTCTAGGGTAGCTACCTTTGTAAGTGGAGTAGCTATAAGGGCTTAAGGAAAGTGGAATATGATAATGTTCGTTTGAGTTTGATGCGTTAAACACTATATCAATTTCAGGATAACATTAATTTTTTCCGGAAGATATGGATTTAATAAATTTCTCAACTTTCAAAGTCATTTTGTAAAAACCCTTATCTAAAATATCAATTTATTATAATTCTTGAAAATCGTACCAAAAGCAAAGCCAGTTTTCAGGTTTTTGTTTTTTACCTATAATTAACTTTCCATCTCTTTTTAATTTTGTTAGAATTTTCTTACAATTCGGAGAATAATTTTGTTTGTCGTAGTAAAATATATACAATATATTTTCTAACTGTAAATTAGAATAAATTGTCTCAAATGTTAAACCACTATCCAGTAAATCATCAACCACTATCGTTAAATCGCAATTGGATTTAGAAACTTTCCTCAAAGCATCAATTTCTATTACTTTGGCGTCATAATAACTTATATTGATGTAATTCCTTTGAATTTTAATATTTGAAAATTTAGATTTTAAAAAATAATCTAGCATAATTAAAGGTATAATTCCACCTCTTTCCATACCTACAAGTTGAATAGTAAAATCTTTCTTGCTAGAATCTATTCTTTGCAGAAGCTCAATATTAACTTTATCAAACACTTTTTTATAATTATTATAAGATACAAAAGTTTTCATATACTAAAATTTGTTAAAAACAGCTTTAAAAATCATTGAAATTTTGAAATTTTTCTTTTATTA
>JBIKUA010000149.1:0-2546 GCA_044347825.1 Candidatus Deianiraeaceae bacterium
TATTACAAAAATATTATCAAATTACATCAGTGATAAAATCTCTAATGTAAAAATCAGTAATGCAATTTTTAATACGACGGAGTTTACGAAACAGTTTGAGGAACTAGTAAATGCAAATGCTATTAATAGTTTGGAACCCGTATCCAAAAACAGTTCTACTTTTGTTACGGATGTTGTAGATAATGTGATTACTGTAATTAGTAATCCTAAATTAATGACTAATATTCAAAAATCGTTGGGTAGCGATGATGTAAATCAGGAGGATTTAGGAAAAGCAATGGACGGTTTAATCAATCTAGGGAATAATGAAGAGTTTCGTAAAGTGGTGCAGTTAATGCAGGATGCTTTTAATTGGGCTGCTATAAAGCATACAATTCCTAATGACTTGAATCAGAACGATACAAAACAAGCCTCAAGGCCTGAAGCTGTAAAGCCTACAATTCCTAATGACTTGAATCCAGAATTAAAAAATCTTATTGGATCGCATCTTGATTCTTTGGACAAAGGAAAGTTAAATTATAGTAAAATTACCGATGTATGTTTACATTTTGCAGATAAGTACAAGGGTGTTGTTAGTGACGTTGCCGAACTTATTGGAAAAGATAGTTTTATAAATATTTTAAAGGATCGAGAAAAGATTAACACTATTTTGGGCGATATTACTGCTGAGCAAGAAAATATTGATAGGTCAATGTTAGAGCTACAACAAAAAAAGGACTTACAGAGTAAAGGTGATGACGATGCTACTGATAAGTCAAGGTTAGATACTACTAAGCTACCACAAGAAAATATTAATAAGTCAAAGCTACCACAAGAAAAGGACCCAGAGAGTAAAGGTTCTTCAATGAACACAGAATCCCAAAAACTCATTTCAGAAAACATCTTTAACACTGGGTCAAAAAATAAGGCATTAACACTCATTAATTAACATCACTCCAAAAGAATAATTTCAACACACAATTAGCCATCTTCTCTGTTTTGAAATATCCTTTACTTTTTCTTCCAAAGCCTTTTATATAATGTCTTATTGGCTAACGCCGACCGTTGGTTCTTCTATTTAAGTTTTCTATATTTTGAGTTAACGCTTTACCTGTTTTATGTTTTTTCTCAGGTATCAGTTCTTTATAAACTGGATAATTATCGGTAAAGTATTTTGTGAGTTTATCTTTAGTAAATTGATAATCACAAGCCTTATACTTCCATCTTTTCTTTTCTTTTTATTTCCATTTACAATTGCAAAGCCTGCACTCCATATTCCTTCAGAACTACATTTGGGACATTTCTTTAGTATAAATAAAAAGATTATTTATGTATTTGATGAATTAAGTATTACTAAATGTCAATGCCTATTTAAAATTATTCTTGACATAATTTTTTTTATCTTTAAGGTTTAAATAAAAATCTCAAAAGATTATAAAATGGAAGAAAAAACAATCTTAGAACATCTAAAAGACATAAAAAAAATCACAATACGCCTCCTAATTTACATAATATTGCTCTCTTTTCTCTCCTTTTTCTTCGTTGAAGAAATATTTAAACAAATAACTGCAATTTTTCAAACGCAAAACGCAAAATTAGTCTACAGCACAGTGTATGGGGGCTTCTCCTCTCGCATTTCAGTTGCACTAAACACCGCATTAATTACCTTCTTGCCCCTCTTCACGCTAGAGGCACTAATTTACCTAAAAAACTCCTTTAAAATCTCATTTCGCATCTTCCTCTTTTCCACCGTTCTCTATTTTGTGGGCGTCATTGCAACACTTTACATCGTAATACCATTTTTCACAAAATTTCTCCTTTCCATCGGCTTTTTTGGGATAGATTTTTACATAGAGGCAGAAAAATTCATAAATTTCACAATAAAAACCCTCCTAGCCTTCGCCATTATGTTTCAAATACCAATAATAATTGCCTTGCTCTTAAATGCAGGCATCATCTCTAAAAAATCTCTCAAAAAGCAAAGGAAAAATGTCTTTGTTTCAAGCTTTATTTTAGGGGCAATTCTTACCCCTCCAGATGTTTTAAGTCAAGTAATCGGTGCAAGCTTAATTTACCTACTTTTTGAACTCTCAATACTGTGCTGTAAGGAAAAACACTCTCGTTAGCCTATCTTTTGTTGACAGAAAAAATTGACAAAAAAATTGATAGAAAAATTGACAAAAAATCTTAGAATATATTTTGATTTATGCTAAATTTTAATGTATAATAATTACATAGTATTAATTAATAATTATATGAAAAAATCTGAAAAACCAAAACTTTTTGACACATTTATCAAAAATAAAAAAATTTAAATGAGTTTTTAGAAATCTTCCTCAGCGATTCATACTACTCTCCTAAAGGCAAGGATTTAAATTACATTCAAAATAAATTAGACGAAATTCCAGAACTAAAAACAAGAGAGTGCAAAGCTATACGAAAAGAAACAGGATTTTTTGGTGGATTTGGCATTCAAGATAACACAGGAGAGAAATTATTTATAAAAAAGATACTGAAAAATTAGCAGAAACAATGCTTGCTTCAACAATTTTATACAATATGGGAAT
>JBIKUA010000150.1:0-2544 GCA_044347825.1 Candidatus Deianiraeaceae bacterium
AGCCCTCCTGCAACTCTGCTTTCCTACTTACCTGCGGACGGACTGCTTTTTATAGACGAAAGCCACATAACGGTGCCTCAAGTGGGGGCGATGTATGAGGGGGATAGAAGCCGTAAATCTAGCCTCGTGGGGCATGGGTTTAGAATGCTTTCCGCTCTTGATAACCGCCCTTTGAAGCTGGAGGAATGGGAGGAATTGAGGGGGGCTACGATTTTTGTTTCTGCAACTCCTGGGAAGTATGAGATGGCAAAGACGGAAGGTGAGGTTGTGGAGCAAATCATTCGCCCGACGGGGCTTCTTGACCCTATCTGTGAAATTCGCCCTGTTGAAGGGCAAGTGGAGGATTTAGTGGCGGAATGCAAGAAAATGGCGGAAATTGGAAAGCGAGTTTTAGCGCTTACGCTAACTAAGAAAATGGCGGAAAGGCTAGATGAATTTTTGAAGGAAACGGGCTTGAAGTCTGCTTATTTACACTCCGAGATAAACACTTTTGAGCGGGTGGATATTTTAAATCGCTTGCGTTCTGGGGAGATTGATGTGATAGTGGGCATAAACCTGCTTCGTGAGGGGATTGACATTCCTGAATGTGGGCTTGTTGCAATTTTGGATGCAGATAAAGAGGGATTTTTGAGGAATGAAACCTCGCTTATTCAGATGATAGGAAGAGCGGCGAGAAACGATGCAGGAAGGGTTGTGCTTTATGCGGATAAGGAGACGAAATCTATTAAGGCTTCTGTGGGGGAAACTGTGAGGAGAAGGCAGGTTCAGGAGGAATATAACAGGCAAAATGGCATTACACCTACGACGGTTATTAAGGAAATTAAGACGCTATTTGATGACTTCATCAAGGTGCAGAAGGGCAGTGATGTGCGGGCAAAACTCACGGAAGATGTGGATGTGAAAAAACTGGAGAAAATGACGGATAAGCAGATAGATACCGAGCTTTCTAAACTACGGAAGGCTATGAAGGAGGCGGCAAAAAAGATGGAATTTGAGCTTGCAAAGGAGCTTAGGGATAAGATATTGTTGATACAGAAGGAGAGGCTTTAATTCTTTTTAAATTGGGGGTTAGGTTGGCATTTAATTTTAAATAAATTTATTAATTTATGTATTTTAATTGATTTTTTTTAACTCAATTTACCCAATTAAGCCTGCATTTACGGGCTTTTTAAATTTCAAGACTTTTTTTTTAATAAAAAACATCTATTTTTTGCTTGAATTCCATTTTGGCTGGGTTTATAATTCCTCAGTTTTATTGATATATTATGGTATATAGAAGATTGATATTATTTTATTAAATTAGAGAATTCTGCAAGTGATTGCTTAGAATACGAGACAATAGCCTAGAAAAGGGATTTGTAAGCTATTGCTTCGTGCTTGATTTTAGATAAAAATCTAAAATAAGATAGGCGTAGGAACCTATCTTATTTTGAATTCAATCTAGTAAAAAGTCAAGCAAGAAATTTTGGAAGTCCTCTGAAATATTTTAATTTTTATGAAAATAGATATAAAAATATGGCGTTATAAAATTAAATGGTATCATTTAAATAAAAATACCAACTTTGGTAAATGCTGGAAGTTTTGTATTGAACGCTTTAAATAAAATTGCCTCTAATCTAGAGATTTATTATTGAAGTGTTTTATATATCTTTCCTGCTCTTTCCTGCTAATTTTGGTTTGACTTTGGCTCTGTAGATGCATACACCTTGCGGTGTATATACACTACAGCCCCTTCGTCTGCACGCAAAATTAATCTAGGAAATTTCTAGGAAAGATAGGCTTTAGGGAATTAATCTAGGAAATTTCTAGGAAAGATAGGATTTAGGGTTTTAGAAGTGGCAGAAATGGCAAACTATATAGAAAATCAAAATATTGAAATATTGATTAATACTTTATTCTTATAGTATATAATTACATATTGAAACTTACAAATTTCACTTTCTTATGTTTATAATTAATAAAATTAAATATGAGATGTAATGTAAATAATATCAATCAAGAAGAGGTAAGAGCAAGATTAGCAGAAGTATTGAGAAGAAAGGAGGAAGAGAGGAGGCAAAGGGAGGAGCAGGAAAGAAGGCGAAGAGAAGAGCAGGAAAGAAGGCGAAGAGAAGAGCAGGAGAGGAGGCAAAGGGAAAGAGATAGAGCATATGAACTTGCAAAGCAACGGGAATGGCAAGTTAGAAGATAATCTTCCAAATTCTTCTACAAGAAGGGGTTTTATTTTTACAAAACTCCAGAGAGTAAGCAGGATTTAAATGAGATATCTTGATGCAATTAAACTTAGCGTTTATCAAAGCCCGCTTGCTCTTTTCATAAAAAACTTCTTGATTGGAGAGAGGGTTTCCACCGCTTCAAGCCCTGCGTTTCTCACAGCTTTTAAAAGCGGATTTGAGTTTGAAAACAGCCTAATAAGGGAGTGGGTTATTAGGTTCATTTCAATATGATGGCGTAAATTGCCCTTTGCAAACCTCTCAAGCTCGGTTAATCCGCCAATATCAAGCCCTAAAGAAAGTGATTTTTTAAGGTAGTTATGGAGGTTTT
>JBIKUA010000151.1:0-2527 GCA_044347825.1 Candidatus Deianiraeaceae bacterium
CCTTTCTTCATTTTTTTTGCTTCTTCCGTAGCCTCTTTTTTGCCATTGCTCTTGGGTTTTTTTGCCCTTGTAAAAAATGTCAAATTCAAAAAATTGAACCTTAAAAATTCTAAAGAAAACCTCCTTTTTGCAGTTTCTATATTTCCGTTTGCCATCTCACTTTTAAGTGCATTGATTTTTGGTATGGATATAGCGGGAACATGGTCCCAACCTATGTTCTTTTTTCTGCCAATTTTCCTTCTATACTTTCTAGAATTTGAGTTTAGAGAAAACTGGAAAAAACGCCTTAAAATTTACATTATTCTATGCTTTTTTTCTTGGTTTTGTGTTATTGTATTTTCTGGTGTAAGAGACGCAAAATTTAGAGGTCAGCATTATAAAGAAATTCAGAAAATAGCCTTAGAACATACCAAAAAATGGCAAAATGAATTTGATAAGCCTTTGAAGTTTGTAGCTGGAGAAACCCTTGAAGTAGGCATATTCTTCGTTGCAAACCCATCAACAATTGTTATTCCTTACAACAATCTTCGCTTTGCCCCATATGTTAAAAAAGAGGATGTTGTACGAGATGGGTTTCTACTTTTACAAACTTGCAATTCTCAAGACTTATGCATAAAATTAGAGGAAAATCAAGAAGTGCGAGATGTAATTAGCACAACCTTACGCAAAAAGCCAATATATATTTTTGTAATTTATAAAAAACCTCTTGCAAATTAAATAAATATGTTTTTTAATAGTGTAAATTTTTGAATTTTATGAGTGAAAAATGGGGTGAAATATCTAAAATAATCTTGATTTCTCTAGTTTGTCTTGCATCCTTATTTTTTACTATAATCAATTTTACGCCGTCAAGGCACTTTCAAAATTTAAAATTTAACTTAGGTTTAGATTTGCAAGGAGGAACCGATTTATTACTTGAAATCAACTTTGAAGAATACCTAAAAGAGAGAATTTTCTCCTCCAAGGATATCATCGCAAGAGAATTAAGAAAGGCAAAAATTGGCTATACAAACCTTACATCCGACGCAACCTCCATAAAATTTGACTTAAGAAACTTAGAAGACGCAAAAAAAGTTGAGGGAACAATAAAAAAATTAGACGGCTTTTTTACAGTTGAAAGGCTATCAAACGGTGGTTTTAAAGTGCTTTTAACAAACGAAGCAATTGTTAAAATGAGGCAAACTGTCAAGGAACAATCAATTGAAATAATACGCCGAAGAATTGATGAAAAAGGCAATAAAGAAATTAGCATTCAAGCGGGAAGTGAAAACAAAATATTTTTGCAAGTTCCAGGGGTGCAATCTGCAGATGAAATTAAAAGTCTCCTAAATGTAACCGCAAAATTGACATTTCATTTAATGGACGAAACAGCACCATTTTTCTCCACAAAACCCGAAGCTTCCTTTCAAGATAGTAAAGTTTTAGAAGGATATTCAAACAAAGATATATACTATGTTGTAAAAAACGCTGTGGAAATTGACGGAGCTTCACTTATCAACGCAAATGCTTCAATTAACAACGCGGAGGCTGGCGTTTCTTTTGAGCTTGACGCAGTTGGAGCAAGGAGATTTGCCGAAATAACTAGAGCAAATGTTGGCCGCCCTTTTGCAATTGTTTTAGATAATAAAGTGCTTTCCGCACCAAATATAAGAGAGCCAATTATTGGAGGGGCGGGAATTATATCAGGTTCATTCACGCTGGCAGAAGCAAAAGAATTAGCTTTACTATTAAGAAGTGGTGCCCTACCTGCGTCAATTAATATAATTCAGGAAAGAACGATAGGTCCTTCCTTAGGGGCGGACTCAATGAAAGCAGGCAAACTTGCATCCATTCTTGCAATAATGCTCGTAACTGTATTTATGATAGTAAGGTATCGCACTTTTGGTGTATTTGCTAGTATTGCTGTAATTTTTAATCTAATGCTTATAATTACAGGGCTTAGTATTTTAAATTCAACCCTAACTTTACCGGGAATTGCAGGAATTGTGCTTACCGTTGGTATGTCCGTTGATGCCAATGTGCTTATTTTTGAAAGAATTAAAGAAACTGCAAAAGCACTAGCAAGTGAAACGAGCAGAAAGCAATTCGTAAAATCCATAGATGAAGGGTTTAAAAACTCACTTTCCACAATTCTAGATTCTAACCTAACCACAATCGCAACCGCAATAACATTATATGTAGTTGGATTTGGTGCAATAAAAGGTTTTGCAGTAACCCTTATACTTGGAATAATAACATCAATGTTTTCAAGCATAGTTCTAACTGGATTAATGCTTAGAATTTTTGCAAATTGGAAGAAGTTTAAATTATCTTGATGGCAGTTTTAAATATTCCCTTTGGAGCTGATTTTGAAAAAGAGCTTATTGAATTTATAGCATCTAATTTTTCTCACACGCACCCTAATTTTGCTACAATTAAAATATTCACACCTAGTAAAGAAACCGCAAAAAATTTAAAATTTGCATTTGCAAAACAAAATGTAATTATGCCAAAAATTATTTCAATAACCGAAATAGCAGATAACTCC
>JBIKUA010000152.1:0-2521 GCA_044347825.1 Candidatus Deianiraeaceae bacterium
CGGATAATGCTCCGTGTCAAGATTCTAGATTTAATGTATATATAGAAAAGTTTAAAAAAACATATAAAAGAGAGCCTAAGGGAAGGGATATTGTTTTGGATTTTAAAGGTTCTTTATCTGGAAGTGTATGGTATATTAAAGTTGTTGATCCAAAAGCAAAAGAACGCATCGGCTATCCAACTCAAAAACCTGAAGCACTCTTGGAGAGAATAATCAAAGCCAGCTCAAACGAGGGGGACATAGTTCTTGACCCTTTCGTAGGGGGAGGCACAACTCCAGCAGTGGCAGATAAACTAGGCAGAAGGTGGATAGGCGTTGATAGCTCCGTTCACGCTATTAAAGTGAGCGAACAAAGAATTAAAAACAATCAAATAAAATCAGGGGAAAGAAATGCGGAAAAGGGGCAAGATAGCCTGATTTTTAAGGAAAAACCATTTGAAGTTAAGCTTCATAAATACGACTACGAGGAAATTAGAAATATGAACGACCGCAAATTTGAATTCTTCGTAATAGAGGCTTTTGAAGCGGGCAGTAAAGTGAACGCAAACCCAAATAAATACTATGTAGATGGCTACACTAAGGCGCTTAATATACCTATTCAAGTTAAAAGGCAAGATGGCGTTGGCACAAAAATTGTGGATAATATGATTACCGCTTCAAGAACGGAAGATAAAGAGCGGTTTGAAAATTTGCTTAAAAAAGGTGAGCCTGTGGGAATTATCATCGCTTTTAGCTTTGCAAAAACAACATTTGAGAGGGTGGCGGAATTGAAGGCAAAAGGAGAAGGTTTAATAAAGCTTGTGAAGGTGGAGGACATCATTCCTTTAAAGCAAAAACCGAAGTTAGAGCTGGAGTTTGAAGATGGCGGAGTGAGTGAAAAGGGGGAGAGAATTTTGCGGTTTTTTGCCAAAACTAGTGAGGTTTGTGAGTTCTTTCAATGGGATTTTGCCTTTAAGGAGGAAGTGGGCTTTAATGCGGGCGTGATGATGGATAGAGAAGGTAAGGCGGAGTTTAATTTTGCGAAAGGAGAGCATTCTATTTGCTGTAAGGCTGTGGATAGCGACGGAATTGAAAAGCAGGAGGTTATGAGGCTTGTTGTGAATGGCGCGGTGAAGAGGGTTTAGTATTTGAGAATTTTTAAATTGACATTTGAGAAAATTCTTTCTCTTATAAGCTCATTATTTAATGCTAAAAAGATGGAAAAAAGAATTAATATATCTAAACTTTTAAAGCTTTTTAAGGAAAGAAAAATAGTTGCACTAACATCTTACACTGCAAATATTGCTAGAATTACTGATAATTATGCAGATGTTTTGCTAGTGGGGGACTCGGTGGGTATGGTTTTATATGGGCTTCCTTCTACTCAAGGTGTGAGCCTTGAAATGATGAAAAACCACGGTAGAGCGGTTGTTAATGCTACAAAAAAAGCCTTTATTGTGGTTGATATGCCTTTTGGAAGTTATGAGGAAAGCAAAGAGCAGGCTTTTAGAAATTGTGCTGATGTTTTAAGCTTTACTGGGGCAAATGCAATTAAGCTTGAAGGGGGGCAGGAAATGGCAGAAACTATTAAATTTTTGGTTGAAAGAGGAGTGCCTGTTATGGCTCATGTTGGGCTTATGCCTCAAAAATTTAAGATAAAAGGGAGTTTTGCAAAAGAAAAAGATGAAGAAAAGATTTTGAAGGATTTTGAAGCGGTTGTAAAAGCGGGGGCTTTTAGTGTTGTAATTGAGAATGTTGCGGAGGAAGTGGCGGATAAAATTGCGGAGGGCTTTCCTGATGTTTTAACAATTGGAATTGGGGCGGGCAAAAATGTGAAAGGGCAAATTGCAGTATTTGAAGATTTAGCTGGGCTTTCGGGGGAGTTTATTCCTCCATTTTACTCTAAAATACAAGATTTAGCGGTAAATTTAAATGAGGTGGCAAGTGAATATTCAAACTCGGTAAAAACATCTTGACATTTAGTAAGCTCTCGGTTTATGATACTGCAAAACGCACCCGTAGCTTAACTGGATAGAGCATCTGACTACGGATCAGAAGGTTTGGGGTTCGAATCCCTACGGGTGCACCACGCTTGCAATTTTAAATAAGCAATTTACCACATATCTCTCCTCAATAAAAAGTAATTTTTTTACTTGCTAATTAAAATAAATTATAATAAGAACTGTTGTTATAAGTAATATTTACTTCGATTTATGACCGTCAACAAGACAAATTTTTTAGACAAACTAGAAAAAGTTTGTAGTAAAATTCCTCAACCTATAGTGTTTTTTCTGTGGTTGATGTTAATATCAGTAGTGCTTTCTTTTGTGCTTAGCAAGTTTGAAGCCTCCTTCACTCTTATTGCCTTTGAAAACGGAGTTGCGGTTGATAAAGTGCATCATATCAAGAATGTTTTAAGTGCGGAAGGTATAAGATTTGTGCTTATAAATTCAATATCAAAAATTTCAAGTACGAATATTATGCCAATTTTAATTATGTCTATTATTGGTCTTGGGCTTGCGGAAGGGTCTGGATACATAAG
>JBIKUA010000153.1:0-2518 GCA_044347825.1 Candidatus Deianiraeaceae bacterium
TTAAATATTGTTTTTTGAGTTTTAAAGCAAGCTCTTTATTTTGTCAAGTTTTTTATATATAAAAGTCAAAATTACTTTTTTATGAAAACTTAATTATAACTTCAATACTCTAAAAAACTAAAAATTCATTAAATACCTCGGTTTTACTGCCTTCGTATTCTATCAAAAGCTTTGTGTATACTCCTTCCACGATGATAAAATCACCTGTTTTTTTGTACCTTAAAGGAATTTTTTGGGTTTTAGTTTTTGGCACAAATATTTTTAATTTGGCATAATTTAAGCCTTGCTTAAATCTTATATATGTGCGATTTTTATCATCAAATATTTCGATTGGAGTGGATGTGTTCACTTTTCCTGCAAAAGTGTAATTTGTATTTACTCCATCTGCATTACCAGATGATTGTTTCTCGCTTTGTATGTCTTTTATTCTAGAGCTAGAAGGTGTGTAGTTTTTATCTTCTGCTTTATCGTAAGAGTATGTAGGATAGAAAAATCTTGCAACATGGATAACATCTATGCTATCTATATTTGAGGAAATATCGGATTCTATTTCAAATAGGTATATTCTTTTATTTGTAATAACCGTCATGTTTGTTCTTACACCCGGCTCTATGGGCTTCATAAAAAGCCTCCTATCAAGTGGGGTTAGCTTCCATGGGTATGGGTCCCCTAATGAGATTGTTTCAATTGCTTCGTCTAGGCTAAATTCAATTATGGATTGATACCCTATTCTGAATTTTAAGTTGTAGATTTCGTTTTCACTATAAATGAAGGTTTTTATTCTGCTATCAATTGCAACTGGTTCGTAAGGTTTTGCTCCAAAACCTGCAAAAATTGTTAAAAGAAAAAGTAGTATTAATTTTTTCATAATATTTTATTGAAGGTTTCGTCATTTACAAAGGCTTTCTCTTCCACAACTTCGTAAAAATCTATTTTTAATCCAAGTGGGTTAAGAACTATGTCTCTGTAACTCATATTTGAGGTATCAAATAAGTAGTGCATTTTGATTTTAAAATGACTTACTTGCTTTACATTGCCGTTTTGAATTAATCGTTTTGCTATTCTCACTACTGCGATGTTGTTTCTACTTTCTAGTGCAAGTTGCTTAATTACGATGTCAATTTTACCGTTTCTACCTAGTGTGTTAATTAGTCCGCCTTCTTGGGCATTTACTTCGTCCCAAAATGCTCTAAAGATTTGTGGGGCGGACATTCTTCTAACAACGGTGTTATAATCGTGCATGTATGTTTCTGAATTGTAGCTTTCCTTTGATTTAATGTAATAAAGGAGGAAATACTCAAGCACGCCTTGATTTGCTGAAGCGTATTGTTTGACGGATTCAATATCTACAGAAACTGGAATTTGCTCTTGCTTTGAAACTTTTATAACATATGGTTCGACTGCGTTTTTTTCTACAATAGATTTGATTGTTACGAGAGAAAGTATCACAGAAATAAACAATATTATCACTATCAAGAATAATATATTTCTTTGAACTGTTATTCCAAATGCTTTGTCCTGATACCAGCTTCGTGCTGTTATATTGGCTCTTTTTGGCTTTACAATAGTTTGAGTTTTATCGTCTTGCATCCCACTTTAAAATAAATCTTTTTTAAATTTAAAACATAAATTATAGTTTGCAAGTTTTTTTTAAAATAGTTTGCAAGTTTTTTAATTTGTAAGTTTTTTTAAAAAGTGTCTCATTTTATTTGACAAATAATTTTTGTAAAGTTAATTTATTTTTAAAGTATTTTCTTAAATAATGCAGAAAGAGGCAGATATATTAGCTCTTTTAGAGCAAAAAAATGTTATTTTAAAAGGGCATTTTAAGCTTTCGTCAGGTCTCCACAGTGAAAGATATGTTCAATGTGCTAAGATTTTTGAGGATCCGTTCCTTTCTATGCAAGTAATTGAAGTGCTTGCAGAAAAGGTTTTGAAGCATTTTAAGAGGGGTGATTTTGATACAATTCTCTCCCCTGCTATGGGCGGAATTTTGTGCGGATATGAGCTTGCAAGGCAACTTTTATGCAGAAATATATTTGTTGAAAGGGTGGATAATATTTTTACCTTAAGGCGTGGTTTTGAGGTGAAAAAGGGAGAGAGAATTTTGCTTGTGGAAGATGTTGTAACTACTGGAAAATCTAGCTTAGAAGCGGGAAAGGTTGTTGAGGAAATGGGAGCCGTGATAGTTGGTTGTGCGAGTGTTATTGATAGAAGGAGTGAGGATAATGACTTTAAGCTTCCTTTAATTTCTGTTTTAAAAATGGATATAAAAACTTATAGTTCGGACGCTTTGCCTAGCCATCTTACCTCTGTTCCTTGGGTTAAGCCGGGTAGTAGAAAGCAATAAAATAAGAAAGCAATAAAGCAAGAATGCAAAACTCTAACTACGAAGAAAAATACATGAAGGTTGCCTTTAATCTTGCTAAAAGACACAGCGGACTAACTGGCTCTAACCCTTCTGTTGGGTGCGTTGTTGTGAAAAATGGAGAGATTGTATCTTCTGCTTCAACAGAAT
>JBIKUA010000154.1:0-2502 GCA_044347825.1 Candidatus Deianiraeaceae bacterium
CCGTTCAGGTAGACAACTTGAATTTTATCCCCTTCTCTGAATTTTCTTAAAGCATCTTCTGTTTTAACCCAAGAAATATCATCAACATGTACAACCCCTGCAATTCCTCCTTCAAGAGAAATCAACATTCTAAAGGACTCAACTCTTTTAACAACTCCGTCTAAAACATCCCCTTGTTTGTGATTTTCCATAAAGTTTTTCCATGGATTTTCAAGTAATTGCTTGCGACTTAAAGAGATTTTGTTTTGACCGGAAATATCAATGCCCAATATAATAGCTTCAACTTCATCATCAACCTTAGCGTTGTGAAGGAATTCTGTTGCTTTTTCTTTCACCCAGTCAAGTTCATACATATGAATTAGGCCCTCAATTCCAGATTCAATTGAAACAAATAGACCGTATTCTGTGATACTTGAAACTCTACCCTTAATTTTTTGACCAACTTTGTATTTTTCTTCTAAGAATGCTGCAGGATTTGGTGTAAGTTGTTTTAAACCAAGAGAAACTCTGTTTGTTGCTCTATCAACTTTGATAACCTTAAGTTTAATAGTTTTGTTAACATCTAAAACCTCAGAAGGGTGGGTAATTCTATCCCATGTAATGTCTGAAATATGTAGCAATCCGTCCATAATTCCAAGGTCAACAAACACACCATAATTTGTAACACTCTTAACAACACCTTCAACAATTTCTCCTTCTTGAATGTTGTTAATGAAGTCTTTTCTTTTATCTGCAAACATTTCGTCCCTTGCAGCAAGGTAAGAAACGATGCAAGTTTGGTATTTATCGTCAATATTAATAACTTTAAAGCTTTGTTTTGTTCCAATTATTTCATTACCTTTTGTTGAAACTTTAATACGAGCTTGACTTGCAGGTAAGAATGCAAGATTTCCATCAAAATCAATACAAAAACCACCTTTCATACGAGAGAAAATTATACCTTCAATAATTTCATTACTTTTGAAAGCTTCTCTTATTTTTTGCCATGTTTTTTCTTTTTTTACTCTTCTTCTATTGATTGAAAGAACATTTTTTTGCGTCTCAAATGATTCAATGTAGAATTCATATTCGTCTCCGATGTTAAGTTCCACGGATTCAACCGCAGATTCGTCATCTGAATCTGCAAATTCTCTAATTTCAACTACAGCTTCAGATTTTAAGCCACAATCTACGATTACAATCCCCTGTTTTTTGTTTATTTCAACAATTTTACCTGTTACGATACGACTTTTTATATAAGAAGAAGGGATGATTTGATTTTGAAGTAAACTTACAAACTCTGAAAGCATAGAGTTGCGAACTTCTTCAAATTTGGCGTTCATAGTGGCAAGCTCCGCCGAGCTTATTGTGGAATCACTTTTATCAAGTAATTCGCCTTGTATTTCCTTGTTTTGTTCAAGGTTTTTGTTGTTTGACATAAGAATTCTTTTAAATATTAATGAGGCTTTATAAATCAAAAAAAATAAAATATCAATAAAAATTTAACTTTTTTTAAAAAAATTTTTAAAAAATATTACTTGACAATATTTAATTTTGAG
Source organism: Candidatus Deianiraeaceae bacterium (assembly GCA_044347825.1). Lineage (GTDB taxonomy): Bacteria > Pseudomonadota > Alphaproteobacteria > Rickettsiales > Deianiraeaceae > CAZFPN01. The sequence goes on from JBIKUA010000154.1 coordinate 1,539, forward strand.
CTTTCTACTAAATGAAAAAAATATGATGGAGAAAAATATTCGCAACTCAATAGAAAAATTTAAACTTTTAAAAAAATCAGTAGGGTCAGTTGAAATCCTCGTTGTAACAAAAGGTATAAATTCACAACTTGTTATAGATTTTATTAGAGAGACAGGTCATTTAAATTATGGCGAAAATTACGCCAGCGAACTTAAAAAATGGGACGATATTTTACATCATTTTCCAAATTTAAACCTCTCTTTTATAGGTTCTTTTCAAAGTGGAAACTTGAAAAAAATAGTAAAATACTGCAATAAAATTGAAAGTATCAATTCTTTACAATCTTTAGAAAAAGCTAAAAAAGAGGCAGTAAAACAGGGTAAAAATCTCAAATATTACGCACAAATTAACATAGGAAACGAGCATCAAAAAAATGGTTTTTTAGAAGAAAGTTTAGATGTGAATGAGTTAAAAGAATTTGATGGTATAATGTGCATTCCTCCAGCAAAAAAAGACCCTACTCCTTATTTTATAAAAATGCGGGAAATATCACAAAATATGGGCGGAAAAGAAATTAGTATGGGCATGTCTAAAGACTACGATTTAGCAATTTCCCTTGGTGCAACCGAAATAAGAGTAGGTAGCTTGATTTTTGGCGAAAAAAGATGAAATTAAATAAAAAAATCATTTTTTTGAAAAAAAAGCTTGATTTTTATAAAATTTGTTAGAATAATAGTGAATTATAGTTTATTTTTTTATGGTAGATATAGCTAAAGTATTAGGTTTTCAATCTTCAGAGAGAAGAAAAAACACAGAAGCTCGCAAAAGAGTTGGTAGAGGTAGAGGTTCAGGTCTTGGAAAAACTTGTGGAAGTGGTGGAAAAGGTCAAACAGCAAGAACAGGTGGTAGCAAGGTAATGCCTGGTTTTGAAGGTGGTCAAACGCCTCTTTATAGAAGAATGCCTCGTCATGGTTTTAATAACTA
>JBIKUA010000025.1:0-8133 GCA_044347825.1 Candidatus Deianiraeaceae bacterium
ACTTACAGCAATACCGCAAAGGAAATTTATGGTGAAATAGACAAAAACCTGCTTCAAGCTATAAGTATTTACAAAAATGATGTTTATTATGCAAATCTCAAACAAAAGGCAGATGAGATAAAAAAGAAATACAAAAAAGTTTTTATTGTTGGAATGGGGGGGAGCTTTCTTGGCTCTAAGGCAATTATAGAAAGCTTAAATCTATCAAGTGATGTGGATTTTATTTATTATGTAGAAGATGAAATTCTCTTCCCTAAACTTTCTAGCATTACAAACGATGATTTAGTGATTTGTATTAGCAAATCTGGGCAAACGACGGAGGTTCTTTATATTTTAGAAAAACTTCTTGAGGCAAATTTTAAAAATATTATTGGAATTACAGCAAATTTAAACGGAAGGTTAGCCTCAATTTGTGGTAAAAACGGCTTTGAAGTTTTAAAGCACGAGGAAGTTTCTGGCAGGTTTTCCTTTTTAACAAATGTTGGAATTTTGCCTAGCTTGATTGCAGGAATTGACTTGCAAAAATTTTTACAAGGAGTGAAAGATGCGGTAGAACTCATTTTGGTTAAAAAAGATGATGACTTTTTCACACATCTAAAATCTCAACTATTCAACAAAAATTTGAATTTAAACATTTTAATGCCTTATTCTTTTAAACTTAAGGCACTTACAAATTGGTTTTGCCAGTTATATGCGGAAAGTTTAAATAAAAATGGCTTTAAAGTAATGCCCTACCCTTCAATAGGCACGATGGATCAACACTCCGTTCTTGAGGGGTATCTCCAAAATCCTGAAGATAAAATGATAACCTTTATCATCAAAAAAGACGATAGCGTGCTTTATAAAGAGTATCTTTTAACTAAAAAGATATGCTCACAAAGGGGAATGGAGATTAGAAGTTTTGAGTTTTCTGAAATAAAGGAGAAGGAGGTAGGTTTTTTGATGACATACTTTGCAATTGAGGTTATTTTTATTGCAAGAGTTTTGGGCATTAATCCGTTTAATCAGGAAATGGTGGAGAAAAGAAAAAAATTAAAAAATTTACTATGAGTTTTTTTAAAAATAAAAAAGTATTTTTAACAGGTCACACAGGCTTTAAAGGAGCTTGGACGGCGTTTATTTTAAAGCAATTAGGGGCAGATGTTACGGCTTTTGCACTAGCACCTTACGAAACTTCTCTATACAACATTTTGGGGCTTGAAAAGGAGGTTCGCTCAATTATTGGAGACATCAACAACCCTAATGAAATTGAAAAGGCAATTTTAGAGGCAAAACCAGAAATTGTGTTTCATATGGCAGCACAGGCTTTTGTTGTTCCTTCGTATAGGGACCCTCGAACAACTTGGCAAACAAATGTAATTGGAACTCTCAATGTTTTTGAAGCGGTGAGGAAGGCAGGCACAGTAAAGGCGATGGTAAATATTACAACCGATAAATGCTACGAAAATCTAGAGTGGTTCTACCCTTATAGAGAAACCGACGCATTAGGAGGGCATGACCCTTATTCCTCCAGTAAAGCAGGGGCGGAAATTCTATCTGCAAGCTACCGTAAGTCCTTCTTCAAAAAAGAGGGTATAAAAATGGCAACTGTGAGGGCAGGAAATGTGATAGGAGGGGGGGACTTCAGCGAAATCCGCCTTTTACCTGTGGCAATTAGAAGCATAAAAGAGGGCAAGCCTTTTTACATCACAGCTCCCGATGCAACAAGACCTTGGCAACATGTAATGGAGGCAATTAGCGGATACTTCGTATTGGCAGAAAAACTTTACACGCAAGAAGGCTACGATAAAGCCTACAACTTTGGCCCTGATTTAAGCGGAAATTTAACGGTTCTTGAGGTGGTAGGCGAGATGCAAAAGCACATTCCTTCCTTGAAATATGAGGTTAAAATAGACGCTAACGCCCCGCACGAAGCAAAGCTTTTAATGCTTGATACTAGCCTTGCAAAGCACGAGCTTGGATGGAAGCCAAAAATTACAACTCTAGAGGGAATAAAACTAACAGCAGAATGGTACAACGCTTATTTAACAGGAAGGGACGACTTGAAGGAGTTGACTAAAAAACAAATAAAAATATTTTTTGATTTATGAACATACTGGAGCGTGAAATGCTTGAAATTCTTAAAAAAGGCAAGCAGGAATTTAACTATATTGGCATCAAAGCTGAATTTGAAGCGGAAGGCACGAGAGACGATGAACTTCTTAGATTAACTGAAATTACAAGAAAAGCGGGGCTTAACCTAGGAATTAAAATTGGCGGAGGGGAGGCAATTACAGACCTTTACCGCACAAAGCAAATAGGGGTGGAGTATATAATTGCACCAATGGTGGAAACTCCATATGCGGTTTCTAAGTATATTGAGGCAAAAAATAAGGTCTACTCTCCTGAAGAAAGGCAGGATGTTCGCTTTCTTTTTAACCTTGAAACGATAACGAGTTTTAACAATTTAAACGGTATCATTGAGGCTTCTAAAGTAAAAGATGGGGCGGATGGAATTGTGTTTGGTCGCTCTGATTTTTCTATGTCTCTTGGTATGACAAAAAATGACAATGAAAATCCAAAAATAACAGAATATTGTATTAAAACTGCTACTGAATGCAAAAAGGCCAACCTTGATCTTGTTGTAGGTGGAGCAATTGCAGTTTCTTCTGTATCAAACTTGAAAGAAATTACAAAAGAATATTTAACGAGATTTGAAACAAGAAAGATAATTTTTAATTCTGACGCAATTTCTAACTCAAGAGTTATAGAAGGTATGGACTTAGCTCTAAGATTTGAATATCTATGGCTTCAAAACAAATTTAATTATTACAACAAAATTGCAAATGAAGATATTGCGAGGCTTACGATGTTAAAAGAGAGAATGAGCTTTTGATTTATGCCAATAAATTCTATCCTTGACCTTAAATTTAAAACTATATTGTGCGATGTTTCAGGCGTTATATTTGATGAAGAAGCGGTTTTTCCAAATGTCAATGAAACTTTTGAAAAATTACTAAGCGAGGATAGACAAATTATTTTGCTTTCCAACGCCCCTAGAGAGGAGGAATTTTTAAGGCAAAAGTTAAAAAAATCAGGTTTTGCATTTTACGAAAAACTTCCTGTTTTAACTGCAGGAATGTATTTTTTGGACTATGCAAGCAAGCAGTTTTCTAAAACCGTTAAATACTGCACGATAGGAACGGGAGAAAACTCTCTTTTAAGCGGAGATTTATTTGAAAAAACCTCAATAGAGGAGGCACAAGTCTGTATAATTTATTATATGGGTTATCACGAAAGTTATTTGCACGATATAAAAAAAGTTGTAGCAAGAGATATACCCGTGTTTTGCATCAACCCTGATGTTAAAATCGAAACTCCTGACGGAATTAAGTTTTGTGCTGGAAAAACTGCAAAAATAATAGAGGCAGAAGGTGGAATAGTGAAGTATTTTGGCAAGCCTTATAGTGAAGTTTTTGAATTTTTGCAAGGCAAATATCTATTTAAAAAAGAGGAAACGGTTTTAATTGGGGATAGCATGATGACGGATGTATTGGGGGCAAAAAATTTTGGCATTCAAGGTGTTTTGGTTTTGAGTGGCGTTCATAAAATGGTTAAAAATTTTGAAGAATTCTTTGCTAGATTTAGCTTTAAACCCAATTTTATGATTGATAAATTTAAATAAATTTCCTCTTGACATATATTTAAATTATATTTAGAACTAGTTAATTTTATTAAAAAGATGTTTGATTTTAACTTTAAAATAATAATTCCTGTAAAGGGAAATAGCGAGCGTGTGAAAAACAAAAATGCTCTTCCATTTGGAGATAAACCCACTATGCTTGAATGGAAAATTTCCCAGCTTCTTGAGGTTTTTAAACCTTCTGATATAGTTGTAAGCACTGATTTTGAGCCTTTTAAGGAAATTGCAAGAAATAACGGGCTTTTGCTTCACGAGAGAAAGAATCCTATTTTATCAGACGAAAAGCATATTAATTACAAATTTTCGGATTTAGTGTTTGATGTTATAAGTAGCGTTGATGCGGATAATATCGCTTGGCTTCCAGTTACTTGCCCTCTTATAACTTCTTCTGAATATAAATATCTTTTTGAGATTTATAGAAGTAATATTTTAAACAATAGTAAATATGATAGTTTAATTACAACACAACTACAAAAAGAGTATTTTTGGGATGAAGAAAAGCCAATAAACTATAGCCTTTCAAAACATGTTCCCTCTCAATCTTTGCCAAATTGGTATAAATTGACAAATGGATTATTCTTACTACCTAAAAAAGTTGCTATGTCAAAAAAATATATTGTGGGAGAAGCACCATATAGGGCAGAAGTTTCAAAACTTGCGGGGCTTGATATAGATTACCCAGAAGATTATGAAATTGCAAAAGCACTCTATCCGCTTTACTTAGAAAAAAATAAAAAATGATATGATTTACCTTTTATTGCTGTTTTGCCTTATAAATTTAGGCTTAACTCTTCATTTATTTAATGCAAAGAAGAAGAATAAAAAACAGATTAATAACTTGAAATTTCAGGCACAAAACACAAAAAATGAGCTACAGGCGTTGCAACATATTACAAATTTGCGAAATGAAGAATTAAAATCTAACTTGCAAAATACAAAAAATGAGCTACAGGCGTTGCAACATATTACAAATTTGCGAAATGAAGAATTAAAAACCAATTTGCAAAACACACAAAATGAGCTAAAAGCTACTAACTTGCAAAATGAAGAATTAAAAACCAATTTGCAAAACACAAAAAATGAGCTACAGGCATTGCAGAATATTACAAATTTGCAAAATGAAGTTTATGTTCAAAGTTTAAGAAATAAAATTTTAGAAGACCAAAAAAACGGCTATAAAACAATAATTTTAACTGAAACAAGTGATAGACTTTGGGTAAAATTGGACATGTATTTTGAAATTATAAAAACAATTAAAAAAAATATTGAAAAATGCAATATTGTGTTTTACATAAACCCTAAGATTTCTCAACAATTTAAATCATTTTTTAAAGACATATTTAATAATAGTTTTGTTATTTTTTCAAAAAATGAAAAAACGGACATAAACAATGAAAAATCATTTTTACAAAGCTTTAATCCTTACCTTATTTTTGCTCAAGGAGAAACCTCAAACAAAACTTTATTCCCAAAACAATTTTGCCCTTCTATTGAAGTTACGAGCAATCCATATCAAAAATATTTAATGCTAGATAAAAATCATATATATTATGTAAAAGCACTTTCTGGGAGTATTGAAAGAATATCTAATTTAGAAGTTGAAGCCGACAAATTGCACCTAATTCAAACAAAACTTAAGCCTCTATTACTACAAAAACAATATAATTTAGTGTCAACAAAACATAAAGAAGTGTATGAAAAACACATTGCACAATTTGCAGAATTTAGAAAAAAATACGAGAGAATTATTATCTTTAGTTTTTTGAATTTCAATAATTGTATTAAGGATGGGATGGCATTTTTTAGGGATTTTTTATCTAAATTACCAAAAAACTATCTTGTTATTATTACATTTCATCCGCAGTATTTTATAAGCAGAGAATTTTTAGATATAGCTGGACATAACACTGATTTTGATATCAACCTCCACTACGAAATTAAAGGTGAAAAAGGGGATTATAAACCAATGGAAATTTTAAAAAGTGAATTCCCTAACTTCATTACAGAGTTTGACCTAGAAATTAAAAAAATACACAAAACTCCAGAATTGCCTTCGCTAACTAACTTTATTATTCAATACTGTGATGGTGTGATTTGCTCCCATTCGAGCAAGGTTTCTTTTAATGCGATGGAAAGCGATAAGCCCGTTTTTGCCTACTTTAAAAATGGGGAGGACTTTTGCTTTAAATTGCTAGGGCTTGAAGCAAAAGATGTTGCAACTTACGATTTTGCAAAACAAACTCCCACAGAGCTTTACAATAAAATCTTCCACTTTATGTTCACTAGAATGCTTCACAAGCATTTATTTGGTGCGGATAAAGACTTTCAAAAATTCTACGACTTTATAGATTACGAAAATGAAAAAATTGCTCAAAATATTGGCGACCCTAGAATGTTTGAATTTTATGGGAGGGAAAATCAAAGTATAGAAGAAGTAATTGAAATTATTGAAAATAGCTTATAAAAAAATTAATTTGTTTTTGCTTTATTAAATTTGCAAATCAGGTTTCTTAAATAATTTTTCAACTTTTTTAAAATATCCCTTGAAAAAGGTTTTTCACTTTATAAACTTAACTATAACAATATTTTTAAAAATGCAAAGTGGAAAATCTTTTACATTTATTGACTTATTTGCAGGAATTGGTGGCTTTCATATTGCTTTAAAAAACCTCGGAGGTAAGTGTGTTTTTGCCTGCGAAATTGATAAATTTGCAAGACAAACTTACATCGCAAATCACAAAATAGACGAGAGTATTTTTGCAGAAGATATAAAAAATGTAGGGAGTGAAAATATCCCAAATCACGATGTTTTGTGTGCTGGATTTCCTTGTCAGCCATTTTCTCAAGCAGGGTTTAAAAAGGGATTTGAAGATATAAGAGGAACACTTTTTTTTGAAATTGCAAGAATTATAGATGCAAAAAAACCAAAGGCAATTCTATTAGAAAATGTATCCCATTTGCTAAAACATGATGACGGAAAAACATTTAAAAAAATAGAGGAGACAATAAAAGATTTAGGCTATAGTTTTTACTATAAAATATTAAAAGCCTCAGATTTTGGATTGCCTCAAAATAGACCTAGACTTTTTATGGTTGGCTTTAAAGATGATTTAAGTCAAAATTTTTTATTTCCAAATTCCATCCCTCTTCAAAAAACAATGTCTGATATACTTGGTGGCAATTGCAACAAAAAAGTGGGGTACACTTTAAGAGTTGGAGGAAGGGGTTCCGAGATTACAGATAGAAGAAACTGGGATTCTTATATGGTAGATGGGGAAGTAAAAAGAATTAGTTTCAAAGAAGGTTTAAAAATGCAAGGCTTCCCAGAATATTTTACCTTTCCTACATCAGAGACGCAAGCAATGAAGCAACTTGGAAATTCCGTTGCAATACCTGTTGTGCAAAATGTAGCTGAAAAAATTTTACAATATTATGAGAGCAAATAAAGGTGAGTGGTGCGAATTTTATACATTTTTAAAGATATTAGATGAGAAAAAAGTTTATATAGCGGACAAGGAGCTGAATATTATAAAAGATAAATTTTTTATCTTTCAAAGGGTTTTTAAAGAAGATGTAACTTTTGATATTACAGGAAAGGGTATTAAAATTATTAATTCTAAAAACGAAGTATTAAAATGTTTTGACGACCAAAATTTAGCATTAAAACAAAGCTAATATTTGAAAAATTTTATCTGCAACAAATACGACTTTTGAAATTGAAGAGGCGGAAAAAATAATGAAAGAATTATTGTGTAATAAAATTAAAGCAAACTCTTACCAAAAAGCTGATATTGAAGCTGAGATATTTGATACAATTGCAAATATAGTAATACCACTTGGGTTTTCTATCAAATCAATGGTTGGTGGTGCTTCAACGCTTTTAAATGCTGGTCAAACAACAAACTTTGTCTTTAAAATAGAGAATTTAGAATATAATTATATTGAAGGTATAAATAAGATTGACACTCGTTCAAAAGTGCAGGATAGAATAAAGCAAATTGAATTACTAGGAGGTAAAATAAAATTTTACAAAATGCTAAGCTCTTCATTTGAATCTAATTTAAAAAAGATAGATACAGCATTTCCTAAAATTATCGCAGAAATGTTAATTGATTTTTTTAGTGGGAAGGCAAACAAGATTTCCGATTTAACAAATCTATTAAGTTTAAATAAAGATTTATTTTCAAAATACGAGCTTTCTCTCTCTGATTATGAATTTAAAGTAAAACAATTTTTACAATCAACTGCTCTAGGAATGGTGCCAAGTAAGATATGGGATGGGTTTTCCAAAGCACACGGATATATTGTTGTTAAAAGCGATGGAGATATAATTTGCTATCACTTATACAACAGAGATGAATTCCTTTCTTATTTATTTGAAAATACAAAATTTGAGAGTGCAAGCACAGGAAGGCATAATTATGGTGTTTTATATAAAGAAGGTGGTGAAT